>JAZOQL010000103.1:0-2203 GCA_045656065.1 Rikenellaceae bacterium
CCATACAACGAAAAATTCGGAGGACTGACCGCATATCAGCAACTCGAAATTATTCTCTCGGAGGCAGCAAAGGCTCCAGCCGAAACCGATTACTTCCTTGCTCCAGAGACCGCAATCGAGCGCATCTGGGAGGACGACATCAACCGAGCAACTCCAATCAACACCATACGCACGTTCCTGAAAAAGCAATACCCTGAGGCTGAATTCATCACAGGCGCAGCTACGCACTATAAGTATGCGCAGAATGAAACGCCCTCAATCACAGCACGATACTCTCGCCGATTGGACCATTGGTATGACAATTACAACTCGGCACTGAAGATTGATACTACGCAGGACATCTCCATCTATCACAAGTCACGACTCGTTCCGGGTGTAGAGATGATGCCCTACCCCAGAGTTATGAAATTCCTTGAGAAACATTTTCTCGATTTGGGAGGTATGTACGGACAACTCGGCACCCAACCCGACAGAGAAGTTTTTGTTTCAAAGGATTCGACACGCACGGCTACGGCAATATGCTATGAGTCAATCTACGGCGACTATCTCGGCGAGTTCATCAGAAATGGAGCACAGGCTCTGTTCATCGTAACGAACGACGGCTGGTGGAAAAATACACCCGGATACAGACAACACTTCTCATTCGCAAGACTGCGCGCAATTGAGTTCCGCAGATGGGTAGCCCGCTCGGCAAACACCGGCATATCAGGTGTAATCTCACCAACGGGAGAGGTCATAGAGTCAGCCGACTGGGATAAACAGATATCTATCACTCAGCAACTGACACTGAACAACCGAATTACATTCTACGTAAAATATGGCGATTCCATCGGCCGAGTAGCTCTGTTTGTAGCCATACTCGGACTGTTGTATTACGTAGCATATTCGGCCAAGAAAAAGAATCACCTGGTCAACTAATTACAACCGACAATGGACTCGACTCTGATAAAATTTTTTGGCAGCGAGGCTGTTAGAGTGCTCAACAGCAAGACAGGTGTCACAGCTGCGCCCGCAAACGACCAGCTAGAATCTATTGTTCTGAGTGTGATTGTCATACTGCTGTTCAGCTCGTACATAACGATGCTCTATCGCCACAGACGAACAATCATCGACCTGTTCAAAATATTTTCGCTCAAGGACTACATCTACAAAATCGTCGACCAGGCAGGAACATCACTCAAACACCTGAACATCTGGAGCCACACTACGGCAGTTCTGGCCATACTGATTTCAGTTGCAAGAGCCAATGCCCAATTTGAATTCATAAAACTCCCCACACCTCAAACCTATCAGTGGATTGTCCCCATAGCGGCGGCAGCGGCAGGCATAATTTTCATTTCGGCATTCAGATATCTGCTGCTCAAAATCATCGGACTGACCACCGGAAAATTGGACTTTATCAGAAAACTCTCTATCCAGAACAGCATCGTGTTCACTATCGCAGTGGTGACCACAACTCCGGCAATTATCCTCGGAATTATGTCAAATGGAATATTTTTTCAGACATTTTCGACAATGGCGGTTATATTGTTAATTATCAATATTTTAGTCTTCACAAAATTGTCTTTGAAAAATTTTATTGACAAAAAAATTTCTATTTTCCAATGGTTTTTGTACCTTTGCGGCGTTGAAATTATGCCTTTTAGCTTTCTAATCGCCCTGGTTATGCGTATGTAATACACTAAAACAGAGCGGTTTATAAGTTTAAATAGGGCTAAAAAATTGGCATTTTTTCTGAAATTGGATTGAAATTTTGAACAAATTTTTTACGCGTGAAGATTAAGAATATACTTGTTTCTCAACCTGCACCGGCTGTGGTTGAAAAGTCGCCTTTCTACGAGTTGATTAAAAAGTATAATCTCGACATTGAATTCTCCCCACTCTTCAAAGTTGAGGGCACATCGGTTGCCGACTTTAGAAAGCAACGTGTTGACGTACTTGCACATACTGCTGTGATTTTTACAAGTCGTGCAACCATAGATAATTTTTTCCGAGTTTGCGAACAGGCTCGAATCACAATCCCCGAAACAATGAAATACTTCTGCATCGGTGAGGCAATCGCCCTCTATCTGCAAAAGTATACAATATATCGCAAACGTAAAATCTTCTTCGGTCAGGGCACAATCACCGACCTGGCTGAACTGATTGTAAAACACGGAAGCGAAAAATATATTCTTCCGCTTGTCGAACCACACAAGGTCGA
>JAZOQL010000104.1:0-9662 GCA_045656065.1 Rikenellaceae bacterium
TGCTCGAACAGCTCGCTGAACGACTCCGACAGTTTGAATGTCATCTCAACCACACAATTGCGTGCTCCGCTTTTGACCTGAGTTGCGTCAGACTTCGCGCCGAGAATGAGCCCCATCGCTCCGAGAATGATTGATTTCCCCGCGCCTGTTTCACCAGTTATCGTATTCAGTCCCGATTCGAAATTGACATTCAACGACTCAATCAGGGCAAAATTCTCAATGTGCAGTTCTTGTAACATATCTTGGTTTAGTGATTGTCAAATTCAAAAACGAGCTCATCTACAATGTCGCGAGCAACTTCGGTCTTGCTCTTCAAATCGTAGTATGTGCGGCCATCTGACCTTATTATAGTGATTTTATTCGTATCTGTGCCCATTCCTGCTCCCGAGTCGCGCAATGAGTTCAATACAATGAAATCCAAATTCTTACGTTCAAGTTTATCCTCGGCGTGTTCCAATTCGTTGTCAGTTTCGAGCGCAAATCCTACTACCTTGCGTTCGCCTTTGCAGGCTCCGAGTTCGGCTGCGATGTCGTGCGTAGGCACCAATTCGAGATACATCTCTTCAGCAGATTTTTTCATTTTTGTACTGCTCTTGTATGCCGGGGTGTAGTCTGCTACGGCAGCCGACAATATCGCAGCATCTGCTCTGTCAAACTCCTCAGTACAAATATTGTACATATCTTCGGCAGATTCAACTCGGCGTACCTCTACCCCTGGAATCGACTCAGGATTGACAGACATTCTGCCTGCTATGAGCACAACTTCAGCTCCGCGCAGAGTCAGCTCGCGCGCAATTGCACACGCCATCTTGCCCGACGAATCGTTCGTAATATATCTCACCGGGTCTATGCGCTCGATAGTACCGCCGCCATTGACCATAATTCTGCGACCCTGAAGTTCGTTTGTGCGATTCAGTTCTCTGTCCAAAACCTCTACAATCTGTTCAGGCTCAGCCATTCTGCCCTTACCGTCGAGTCCGCTTGCCAGCTCGCCGCTTGCAGGTTCGACTACGATGTTGCCGAATTCGCGCAGGGTTCTCAGGTTGCGCTGCGTAGTGGGGTGTCCCCACATATCGAGGTCCATTGCTGGAGCCAAAAATACAGGACAACGCGCTGATAAATATGTGGTTACAAGCAGATTGTCTGCTACGCCTGTTGCCATTTTGGCTATGGTCGACGCCGTTGCCGGAGCAATGACCATTGCATCTGCCCATAGTCCCAGCGACACGTGGCTGTTCCATTCGCCATTTTCGGGGTTAAAGAAATCAACCAGAACCGGCGACTTGGCCAGCGTTGCCAATGTCAACGGTGTGATGAACTGTCGGGCTGTCGGAGTCATTACCACCTTGACTTCGGCTCCTTGTTTTACCAGAAGGCGAATCAGTATCGCTGACTTATATGCTGCGATGCCGCCCGTGACGCCTACTATTATGTGTTTGTCTTTCAGCATAGTGTGAATTTTGGGTGTAAAAAATCCGGAGGCGACCCTTCGTCACGTCCGGATTTAAAGATTTCTCACCGAGAAGGGTTTTTCAATCACTCAATGTCAAGCGAGAAATGATGTTATCAGTTCTGTTCGGTTTCGCGAAAGAACAACTCTCCATTCAGGAACTCCTCGGTAGCAACCAAAACAGGTTTTGGCTGACGTTCATAATACTTCGAGATTTCGATTTGTTCGCAATTCTCAAATGTTTCTTCGAGAGTGTCATTGCTGGTCGAGAACTCAGCGAGTTTTCGATTCAGCTCGTGTTTCATCTCTGTTGAGATTTGATTTGCACGTTTTGCGATTACCATCACCGATTCATAGATGTTGCCTGTTGGATTATCCAACTTTGTCAGGTTGCGTGTGATGGTGTTATTCGGAACGTTCTTCTTGATTTCCATCTTCTGATTTATTATTTTTTTTGGTTGATTTTACAAATTTTTGAGATGCCTTATAGATTTTGTCCACATCTTTTTTGAACTTTGTTTCGGGATACTCCGAGATGAAGTTGTAGTAGTTGTCTATCGTATCGAGGTATCTTTCGTGTCTCAATTCTTCGACTGAGTTTTCGGCCAGTTCGAAACTTGACTTCACAATCAGGTACATAACCTCTTCGCGATGGGTAGTTTCGGGTTGAGTCGACAGAATGTTCTTCAGGGCAAATACTGCCGATTTATGGTGGCCGACATTATAATATACTTTGGCATTGAGAAGCTCCTTGTCATAGATTTTCTGTTGCAACTCGTCCAGATAGCCCAAAACTTCCTCTTTGCGCACTGTCTTTGGATAGCGTTTCAGGTATTCGTTCAGCTCCTTTATTGCCAGATAGGTCTGGGTCTGGTCGCGTTCTGGTCGCGGTGACATATAGTAGAATCCCTTTGCGTAGTGATACTCGGCCTCTTCAAGCAGAGGGCTATATGTAAAGCGTTTTCTGAATCGGTCGAACAGTTCATTGCTTGTTTCGAATGTTCCCTTTCTGAAGTGACTCATCGCCTGAAAGAACACCAGCGAGTCGGCGTTCGAGCTGTTCAGCATCAGCGGGTAGACATTCTCGAAGAGCGCAATTGCACGTTCAAATTTCTTCAGTTCGAACATCTTCATTGCGTATCTGTATTTCAAATTGAAGTCTTTGCTTCGATAGATTTTTGTGTATGGAATATCTTCGATTTTTTGAGTCTTGTCAACAGCAGGCTTTTCTGATTTCTGCACTGTAACTACGTCTCTGTTTTTGTCTCGATTTGTCGTTACATTCTTCCACACAGAGCAACTGCTCGATGTCACACCGAACACTGCTGCCAGCACCACTGCCTTAACTGCAAGTTTGAAACTATTGCTTATCATAAAGTGATTTTTATCGAATTAACCCACAAAAGTAATCAATTTTACAAACTTTTCAAAATTTCTCAATTTTTTTGTTTTGCATTGCAAATTTTCTTCCCGATGTAAAGATTTTTTTCAAGCAATTTCGGGTGACAAAAAAATTGCTCGTTATGCTCAAAACGCAAGAATGTGTCTGTAGAGTATTCTAAACCATATTTTTCTTTTTGCTAATTTGTAATTCGTTGATATTCAGTGTTGTAATATAAGTTAATGATTATGAGATATTTGTGTGAGTAATGAACAAATGTTGATTATTTGTTGAGAAAATAGTTGGAAAAAAATTAGCTAAAGATGATGCTTTGGTATAACTTTGTGGCATTCGGCCGTCTGTAGAAAGTTCGATTTTTGAGAAGCGAGTTTGTGTCGAATTAGCTTAACATCACAAGAATACTACTAAAATAACATACATATATGACCAAAAATACTACCCTCAATAGCGACGAATTGGTAGAATATTCGTACAAAGATGCCGTCTCTCAGGCTACGGAATATTTTGCCGGCGATGAATTGGCTGCCACTGTGTGGGTAAGCAAATATGCATTGAAAGATTCGTTCGGAAAAATTTACGAAGCATCGCCCGAGCAGATGCACCGCAGAATTGCCTCTGAAATAGAGCGAATTGAAAACAACTACCCAAACCCGATGTCAAAAGAGGAGGTCTACGATTTGCTGAAGGATTTCCGTTACATTATCCCTCAGGGTGGACCTATGACCGGTATCGGTAATAATTTGCAGATTGCATCTCTGTCTAACTGTTTCGTAATCGGTCATCAGAATCCGGCCGACTCTTACGGCGGTATCATTCGCATCGACGAAGAACAGGTGCAACTGATGAAACGTCGCGGTGGAGTGGGTCACGACCTGTCGCATATCCGTCCGACGGGTAGCCCCGTGTTGAACAGTGCGCTGACCTCGACAGGTATCGTTCCGTTTATGGAGAGATACTCAAACTCGACTCGCGAAGTGGCGCAAGATGGTCGTCGTGGTGCGCTGATGTTGTCATTGTCGATTAAGCACCCAGATGCCGAAAATTTCATCAATGCAAAGGTTGATACGGGCAAAATCACAGGTGCGAACATCTCGGTCAAGATTGACGACGAGTTTATGAATGCTGTTAAGAGTAACCAGAAATATGTTCAGCAGTTCCCGATTGATTCGCAGACTCCGACACACCGTCAGGAGATTGACGCTACGGCTCTGTGGAAAAAGATTATCCACAATGCGTGGAAGTCGGCCGAGCCGGGAATCTTGTTCTGGGATACCATCGCACGTGAATCGGTGCCCGACTGTTATGCTGACCTCGGTTTCAAGACTGTCTCTACGAACCCTTGTGGCGAAATTCCGCTCTGTCCGTATGACAGTTGCCGTCTGCTGGCGATGAACTTGTATAGTTATGTTGATGACCCGTTCACTGCGAATGCGTCATTCAACTTCGAAAAGTTCAAAAAGCATATCCACAAGGCGATGAGAATGATGGACGATATTATCGACCTCGAGCTCGAAAAAATCGAAGCCATTATCAAGAAGATTACCTCTGACCCCGAAGACGAAGATATCCGTCGCGTAGAACACGACTTGTGGCTCAAGATTAAGGATAAGGCGCTGAAGGGTCGTCGTACGGGTTTGGGCATTACGGCTGAAGGCGATATGCTGGCAGCACTCGGTCTTCGCTACGGAACAGACGAGGCTATCGAATTCTCGGTTAAGGTTCAGCAGACTCTGGCTGTAGAGGCTTACCGCGCATCTGTAGTAATGGCCGGCGAACGTGGCGCATTCAAGATTTTTGATGCTAAACGCGAAGAGAACAATCCGATGATTTGCCGAATCAAAGAGGTCGACCCCGAACTCTATGAATTGATGGTGAAGAATGGTCGTCGTAACATCGCAATGTTGACTATCGCTCCTACGGGCACAACAAGCCTTATGTCGCAGACTACATCTGGTATCGAACCCGTATTCCTGCCCGTTTACAAACGCCGCAGAAAGGTTAATCCTAATGATAAAGATGTCAAGGTTTCGTTCGTGGACGAAGTGGGCGACTCTTGGGAAGAATACAATGTATATCACCATAAGTTCCTGACTTGGGCTGAAATAAACGGATACACAGTCGAGCAGATTAACCAGATGAACAACGACCAGATTGATGAGCTGGTTAAGAAATCGCCATACTATAAGGCTACGTCGGCAGATATTGATTGGGTGAACAAGGTCAAGATGCAGGGTGCTATCCAAAAATGGGTTGACCACTCGATTTCGGTGACTGTGAATCTGCCTAATGATGTGACTGAAGAGCTGGTGTCTGAAGTGTACATCACAGCTTGGGAATCAGGTTGTAAGGGCGTAACGGTTTATCGTGATGGTTCGCGTAACGGTGTCCTTGTTTCAAACAAGAAGAAAGAGAAACAGACATCGGACAGACCGCTGCACCGTCCTAAAGAGTTGAACGCGGATATCATTCGATTCAAGAACGGCGACGAGGATTGGATTGCATTCGTAGGTATGTCTAATGGTCAGCCATACGAAATCTTTACAGGTAAAATCGAAGAAGATGCGATGTTTATTCCTCGCAAAATCACTAAAGGGGTAATCCTGAAGGTGCGCGAAGAAGATGGCACTAAACGATATGACTTCCAATACAAGGATAAGTACGGATACACAAATACAATCGGAGGTATCTCTCGTTTGTTTGACAGTGAGTTCTGGAACTACGCGAAGTTGATTTCGGGAGTGTTGCGTAACGGAATGCCGATTGTGGACGTAGTTCACCTGGTTGAGTCGCTGCGCCTTGATAGCGAAACTATCAACACTTGGAAGAATGGCGTGGCACGTGCACTGCACCGCTACATTCCGGACGGAACAAAGCCTAAGGCTCCGAAGTGTCCCGAGTGTGGTCAGGATACGTTGGTTTATCAGGAAGGTTGCTTGGTTTGTACGACCTGCGGCCACTCTAAATGCGGATAGTCCTTATAAAGATTAATCTAAATACACACGCCGCCCGACTTGTGAGAGTCGGGCGGTTCGTTTTTCACCACCCTGCTCACAACGCATTGTATCGCATATTTGATTTTTATAAAATTTATTTCCTAAAAGTTGGGAGATAAAATTATTTATTTATATATTTGAGGTGTCAAATCAAAACAATACTGATATGAAAAAGAAAATTTTTACGGCACTATTGAGTCTTTTTGCAGTTGCAGGTATTGCGCTCGCAGAAAGTGAGCCATTGGATTTGAAAGTCAATGATTCAAAACGCAAAAAAGAACGAATCAGAAAACAAAAGTTAAAAGATTCAATAGCAAATTCTTTTGAAAACTTTGTATTAGACCCTGAACAAAGTATGGTGTCACGGATTGAACATCGGTTCATTAAAAGGGGAGACTCGGTCAGAATAAGGCATCTGTTCAGGCCTAATTATGTGAAAAGAATTTCATCAAGAAGTTTGGGTTGTGAAATACCACCCAAATGTTTGATGAAAGGAGAATGGATTATAACATTAAAGCCTGATACTACTCAATGGATTGATTATAATATAGAGAAGTTTAGAGGCAGACCAACTCCTGGAGGTTTTTTGATAATAGTCATTGACCCAGAAAAGTATGACGATGTTAAGCGTGAATACGATAAGGTTAAAGATGATTATGTAAAATGTCAAGACTTTTATGATTCGCTTTCTGGAGAAAAACCAAGATCCGAATATTTTCGAGAAGAGTTAAAACGTGCCGGTTTCAATATTCCCTAAACTAAATGCAACGCCGCCCGACTTGTGAGAGTCGGGCGGTTCGTTTTTTGCAGATTTTATTTTTTGTTAGTTTGCGCCTTTGAGCGAATGCTCTTTCCAGCCGATAGATGATTTGTATGTACCAACCGATTGATTGGGGACATAGACCGTATTGAGTTTATTCAGCGACTCGCCAAGTATCGAATCGACAACGGGCGGTGTCGTAGAGTTGCAGTTCAATTCCTCAAGATTCACGCACAACTGGAATACCGAACGTCCAAGCGTAGAGACATCTTTGGGCATATCAACCTTCACAAGCCCCGAACCCGCAAATGCGTAATTGCCAATATTGTCTGTGTGGGTGGGAATGTTGAATGCCACGAGCGATTTGCAACCTGTGAATGCGTAGTCCAAAATCTTTGTGGTCGCAGAACTGAGTTCGACTTCAGTCAAATTTGAACAGCCATCAAATGCCCAGCTTTCCACTGAGGTTACACTCTCTGGGAATCGAATCTTGCGCAGCCCCGTACAATAGGCAAAGGCCGTAGTTTTAATCTTTTCTACGCTGTTGGGTATGTTGATGCTGCTCAATCCGCTGCAACCAAAGAATGCTGAATTTCGGATTTCAGTGACGCTCGAAGGTATTACTATCTCGGTCAGGTTGCTGCAGTCGAAGAATACAAATTCGCCGATGGCTTTCGTTGATGCGGGGATTGTGTAGCGGGTCAGACCCGAGGTTGTAACGGCGCGCAATACGTCGTTGATTACCAACGAACGTCCATCGGGTGAATATCTGCTTGCGAATCGGGTCAGGTTACGGCAGCCGTAAAATACGCGTTCGCCGATATATTCCACGCTCGAGGGTATGAAAATGGATTTCAGTGACGGGCACTCTCCGAAGGCGTAGTGGTTGATGGATTTCAGCCCTTCGGCAAGTTTTACGTTACTGAGATTTGTACAACGCGAAAATGCAGAGCGTCCCAACGAGTCGACACTCTCGGGTATTGTAATTTCGGTCAGTTGCGAACAACCTGAAAAAGCAAAATCGCCAATTTGTTTCAGAGTTGTCGGGAATTTGATTCGTTGCAAATTTTTGCAATCAGTAAATGCGTATTCGCCAATTATCTCGGTGTTGGATAAATCTACCTCTCGGAGGTTGTATGATTCTGAGAATACTTTGTCGCTGATTCGCTTCAATGTCTTAGGCAGAACGACCGATAGCAGCTCCTTTGTGTTGAGTTGTCCGCGCATTTCGTTCACAGTCGTAGCCGTCAGGTCGAGTTTTTGTAATATCTTGAAATCCTTTAGCCTTGAAAAGTCTGCCGAGTCCATCGGTCCTTCAATTGAGAGTGAGGTGACCGATTCGTAATCGCCAATGAATATCTTATCCACAAAGGTGCCGGGTTTGTCCATCTTCACCGACAACTTGGCAATATTGGTCTGGGTGATGAATATGGTCTTCAGCAGCTCGCTCTTTTCATTTATCAGTCTTACGATTGAATATCTTAAAGTGGAGTCTTCCTGTTGGTAATTTTTGAAATCGTATATCTTGAAATTCAATACATTTTCATATTTCTTTTTGGGCTCTTTTGCAGGCATAATCGGACCATTGACTTCGCTTGCAATGTCCTTTTGCTCTTGGATATATTCTTGAACTTCAGAGAAAAATTCTTTTATTTGGCTAAAGATGCTGTTTTCCTCCTCCTCTTCTTCAGCCTCTTGAACTGACTTGTAGTCCAGTCCGATAGAGTCGCCCTTCAAACTCTCAATCCAATATTTGTCAGCCTCGGGAATTGATACGATATATTCGTTCAAATCCAGCGGCAAGTCTACGGGATAGGTATCCAACCCGCTTGATGCGAAGACCGTAGAGGGAATGGATACCGAGATGCGTTTTCTCATATTTATGGTGTACAGAACGGGAGTCTCATTCTTGCGGCTGGCAATGAGATATACTTCGCTGTTTTTTAGTGTGTTGGGAGTCGTGATGTGGATTACACCCTTTGAATTGTCACTCTTTTCCACTCGGGCCTGGTAGCCGTCAAAACACTCGACTGCAATGTCAATTTTGCCCAACTTGTCGGCGTTGGGAATCTCATAATTCACGGTGTAGGTCTGTCCCGGGCGCACTTCTATCTCTGGGAAGTCGGGAAACGAAATGTAGAATGATTGTCTTGAAGGGAAGTAAATCTTTTCAACAGGTGTCAATCTGATTGTTTCGGCCACAACCTCTTGTTCTTTTTTCAGAGAGTTGGCAATTATGATAACTGCTAACAATCCTAAAAAACAAATAATGCTAATTTTTTGTTTTTGAGTAAGTTTGGTGATTAAATTTTTTGCGTCCATAGTTGTAGTTTGTCTATGTGGAGTTATTGTTATATTATCTGAAAAATCCGTTATTAACCATATATTCTGCTATTTGCACCGCGTTCAGAGCTGCGCCTTTGCGAATCTGGTCGCTCACCGACCAGAACGAGAGTCCGTTCGGATTGCTCAGGTCTTTGCGCAGGCGGCCGACATAGACTGCATCGCACCCTTCTAACTGTAACGGCATCGGATAGAGGCGCTCTTCGGGGCAGTCGCAGAGAATTGTGCCCTCGCCAACCTCAAATCTGTGCGATAGTTCGGTCAGGTCTATTGGCTCTTCGGTTTCTACCCAGACGGCCTCGCTGTGGTTGCGCATTACGGGTACACGAACGCACGTTGCGCTGACCTCGATATCCGACGACATAATTTTGCGAGTCTCGTGGTACATCTTCATCTCCTCTTTTGTGTAGCCGTTCTCGGTGAAACTATCAATGTGAGGTATCAGGTTGTATGCCAACTGATAATAAAATTTTTCGACCGTAGGTGTTTCTCCATTTACCAGCTGGCGGAATTGGTTTTCGAGTTCGACCATTGCCTGTGCACCGGCTCCGCTTGCCGACTGGTAGGTTGAAACGTGCACTCGGCGTATGTGTGACATCTGCTCGATGATGTTCAGTGCTACGACAAGCTGAATCGTTGTGCAGTTGGGGTTTGATATTATTCTGCGCGGAGGGTTGTGCGCTGCCGAGCCATTGACCTCGGGGACTACCAACG
>JAZOQL010000105.1:0-1250 GCA_045656065.1 Rikenellaceae bacterium
GGCATCACCAACGCGCAGTCAATGTCTTTGTCATACAATTCGGCGATTACGCCAAACGGGATTCTGCCCGACAAATCGGTAATGAGCAAATCTTTGTCGTTAAGTCGGATCGTAGCCATGTCGTTCTGTGAGCCAAGGAGTTGAAAAATGATGTTGTCTTCCTAAGACCGCTTGGCCTCCGACTTGGCATCACCAACGCGCAGTCAATGTCTTTGTCATACAATTCGGCGATTACGCCAAACGGGATTCTGCCCGACAAATCGGTAATGAGCAAATCTTTGTCGTTGGTTGTTTCAACACCTTCGATTTTGATTTCCTTATTAACGCCGCATATCAGAAGAGCCTGCTGCAACTCGTGGACATAGTGTATGATGTTGAAGTCAACTTCGCAGCATACGCCGCTTACCGTAATTTGGAACAGACCGCCTGCCCCAATTTTAGCCTTGAACCCGTTGTAATCCAATATCTCTTTTGTGAGCGGAAGCGGGCTGATTTCTTTGGCGAGGACGTTGTTCGCTATGTTCGTCATTACGCCGTTTGCGTAAACCTCTCGAATTATGGCGGGCTTTCCGATTTTGTCAACGAAAACCCAATTGCCAATCATAAGTTCTTTCGTGTTCATACCCTATTGATTATAATGGTTGTTATCTTTTGTTACCGCTATGTACCCTTTGGTCTTGTTAAAACATATCATCAAGTGAATTTATATATGAACTTTCACCGTATTTTTTGATAAGTTCCTTTTCGTCCTTGCCGCGATAATACGATTTCTCGTTATATATGTGGAGACGCTTGTTTTTCAATTCAACATATCTAAAAACAAATTCTTCAACAAGCACCTTCTCATAAACAATGTCTCCGTCATCGTCTTCAAAATGAGTACGTGTTGGTTTCCCAACAAAATCTTTGTAAAAAATCAACGCAATTTCTTTATCCTTGTATGATATTTTTTCAACAAGAACACCTTCAGAGTCAAAACCGTCAAACTCTCTACAATATGTAATCCTAATGTTTATCATAAATTTAATGTTTACAAGACCAAATGGGATAGTTCCGATTAAATTTTCATAGGTTTCATTTGCTGCAAGAATTTGTATGCGAGACATTTCACACTGCTGAAATCCCTAAATTCAAGGTATTTTTCGCACATCAGTTTACCTGCGATTTCCCTAATGTGTTCGCAGTTTCCACAGCACGGGTACTTCGTGCCGTAGGTTAAGTCGGAGGCCAAGCGGTCTTAGGGAGACAAC
>JAZOQL010000106.1:0-3927 GCA_045656065.1 Rikenellaceae bacterium
GGCAGATGCTCTAAACCAGCTGAGCTATACTCCCTCTCTGTTTGACGGTGCAAAGGTATAACAAATTTTCATTCCCACCAAATTTTTAGGGAATTATTTTTCATTTTTTTTCGCAACAAGCCCAACCAACCATCTTGGGAACATTATCGCACCAATGACCAAGTATGGATAGTATGTAACCATTCTCCACATAAGCGCAATGAGCGTAGCCGCTGCCATCTGCATACTCGGATCTGTAATTATCTGATCTCCACAGAAACACGAGAATACATACTCAGCAAAACCGCTACCGCCCGGCGTAGGCATAATCAACATCATAATCCAGATCACAAGCTGGCGAGCAAACAATATGAATTGGTCGCCTACTGCGAAGAATGCCATAATCAAGGCATTTGCAACCAAATATCTCGAACTCCACGACAAAAATGTGGATAACAACGCCTTAACCCAGAAGATGAATGATTTACGTTTAAATTCGCCTGAAGCCGAGATTATATCGTCGCCGGTCTTTTCGGCCGCAGCTCGCCATTTTTTCAGAAATGGCAAACTGAACACCTTAACCAATAACCATTTGATTCCCTGAGGATTTATAAATAATCCGTAGGATATTAACAACACGTATGCAAACTTGAGAGAATAGGCAATCACCGCAATAGAAACAAATCCCATTCCGAGCGCAGTGCTTGTTACCAACTGAATATCAAATAATTCCGCACTACCCGCCAGCAGAACCACCAATGGGAACATCACAATGAAGTAGAGTTCATCAAGGAAAGAGGTCATCAAGACAATGGCCGAACTACGCCCAAGTCCTACGCCCTCCTTATTGACATATATCACCGCCACAGAGGTTCCGCCCACAGCAGATGGAGTCACCGCCGAAGTGAACTCCCACAACATAATCACCCGGAATGCGCGTCTCCACGACAACAGATTGTCGCTCAGCACACGTATTCTGATAATATACCCCAAATCGCGCCCAACCATACATAGTGCAGCGACAAAAATTGCTATAACCGATTTGAACGTAAAGCTGATATTGTCAAAAATTCGAGGGTCAAAATCACGATATAACATAACTCCGATTACGCCGAGGCCTATAACCACCGGAATAATCGCGTGCGAGGGCTTGATTTTGCTCAACAAAGCCCAATCATTTTGTTTTGCATCTGTACTCATAACTCAGGAACAAAGCTACGAAAAAATTTCAGAACTTGGATACTATTCAGCTTATTTATATCATTTTAAAATTGCAGTTAATTCTCACAGACTCATTATTAAAATCACAACACTCAGAATATTTTCATACATTTTTAACAGTTTATATTGTAATTCCCAAAAATTTGGGTTACTTTTGTAGTGAAATTTAACATCTAAAAAATCTAAAATCACTGCTATATGACAACAATCCCCAACATCGTAGAAGATATAATCAAGAAAAAACCATTTCTTGAAGATGCACTTGTAAACGGACTCGTAAATCTATCGGCATTGGCAAGACATATGAAGCCTGAAATAGAAAAACTCGTAGATAAACCTGTGAATGACAGTGCTATTATTATGGCGCTCAACAGGTTGATTCCTCGAATGAAATTGGTTTCAACAATGAAGTTCAGAAATATCGTGAGCAATATCGGAGATATTATTGTCAGGTCGAATTTGGCCGATTATGCCTTTACCAACTCGCCGACACTCTTCGAAGCTCAGGCCAAGTTGCTGGACAAGGTACACTCGATGAAAGATGTCTTTTGTACATTTTCTCAGGGTATCTACGAAACAACACTCGTAGTCAGCAACTCGATAACCGACCTTGTTGAGAAAATCTTTGCCGAGGAGAAATGTCTGTTAAAAACATCTAATCTCTCGTCCATAACCGTAAAATTGCCAACAGATAACACCTTGTGTCCGGGAGTCTATTACTACATATTCAAGGAGCTGGCGTGGGACAACATCAACATTGCAGACGTAATCAGCACAGCAAACGAATTTACGGTCATTATCAACAACAAGGATATCCATCGAGCATTCTCAATTTTGATGAGAACCAAACAATCATCAGACGAAAATATTTTGTAGCTATGAAATTTTCGAAGTTGCTGTTTAGCGCAATCTTCACTCTTGTGACTCTTGCTACGTTTGCGCAGAGGATTCCACAGAGGCCGAATCCCCCACGACTTGTGAATGATTTTGCCTCAATCCTGACAGCTGCGCAGGAGGCAGCGCTCGAACGAAAACTCGTTGCCTTTTCCGACTCGACAACAAACCAGATAGCCGTAGTCACGATAGGCGACCTGGACGGAAGTTCAATCAGCAGCTACGCCTCGAAACTGTTTGACAGCTGGGGAATAGGCACAAAGGGTCGCGATAACGGAGTGTTGATATTGGTAAAACCTCCGAGAGAGGGCTCCCGAGGCGAAGTATTCATCGCCGTAGGTTACGGTCTGGAGGGAGCCATTCCTGATGTGGTAGCAGGACGAATTGTCGACTATGAACTGATTCCTGCTTTCAGAAACAACAACTACTATTTGGGCATCGAGCAGGCGTCTGAGACACTGATGAGACTCGCTGCAGGCGAGTTCTCGGCCAAAGATTACATCTCAAAAACAGGCCGCAGAGGCAGAGGCGGATTGCTGTTTCCGATTCTGGTCATTCTCTTGTTTATCCTCTCGACGCGAGCACGCAAACGCCACTCGAGTACGGTCATCACCTCATCGGGCAGCGGTAGCGTTCCACCAATATTCATCGGCGGATTTCCATTTATGCCAATGGGAGGCAGAGGATACTCAAGCGGCGGGTTCGACGGATTCAGCGGCGGAGGCGGCGGATTTGGCGGATTCGGAGGCGGATTCACCGGTGGCGGCGGAGCCGGAGGTTCCTGGTAAAATATAAATACTGAAATATAAAAAAGAGAAGGCTTGCCCCGTTGGGAGCAAGCCTGTTTTATTGTTTATATTAAATTAACGATATAATTTCAGCGGAATAATCTTACCCAGATAAGAGACCGTTTCACGATAGTTGCTTGACACTGTGAGCGTTGCATCTCCGCTCTCACCGACAACCAAAGTCATTGTGTACTTATCAGTATCATCTGCGCTACGAGCCGTAATCTTAATCACGATATTTGTAGTTTTACGACGCTTAACCTCCTTATACTCATAAGTAAATTGGCCGGTATCGATTTCGATATGCTGGTCATTCATTGCGCTGCGATAGACCTTTCCGACAAACGGGAACTTACAATTTAGCCACTTCTTTGTTATATCCATCGTGTAGCGCAACTCATTGAGAGTTGCAAATCGCGGATCCTCACTGGTCAAAGAGGAATTTATGCGGTACGCAACAAATGTAAAGTGTTGAGACCCAATCATAGATTTCAGGCTCTCAGCCTTAGCTGCTGAACCGAGCAACATTAACATTGCAAATGCTAACAAAATTTTTTTCATACGTGTTTTTATTTAGTATTTAATTGGTAAACGCAAAGCCTTTAATTTTTATTGTGTTAAATTGATTGAAAGTATCTAATTCTACAAATAAAAACGTACCTTTGTCAATATGAAAGCATATAGATTGACATTTTTGCTTGCGGCATTATTGCTGCATATTTATGATATTCAGGCACAGAGCATCACCGAGAGGGTAATCACACTAAACGAGGCCGTAGTCGACACTACAGTTGGAAGTAAGATACAGCAACCCGTCGGACAAAAATACAGCACAATGGGCAGAATGACACTTCAGAGTGGTCGCAGTCGCGATTTGGGAGAAGTGCTGGCAACAAATTCTTCGATATACATCAAGAGTATAGGACGCGGAGCATTGGCTACGGCCTCGATTCGAGGCACCTCGTCTAACCACACTCAGGTGTTGTGGAACGGAATGCCGATAAATTCTTCGATGGTCGGCAGCTTTGACTTCTCGACCATACCT
>JAZOQL010000107.1:0-5078 GCA_045656065.1 Rikenellaceae bacterium
CTCGTTCCTCTTGCCGTGGATGCCGTCAGCGTGTACTGACCTGCCACGTTTCCGTTGAAGTCGGTCGTGATGCTCGTTACCTCAACGCTCTCTTTTTTATGTCTGTAGACCCACGCTTTAGGGTCGGCTTTCTTTTTAGCCTTGGCTACGGACATATGCCTTGAGACCTGCACGGTGAACGGAACGGCAGATATGGTTTCTTTGTTCCCCTTATTGGACTTGGTTCTGCGGTTCTGCATCTCGATAGTGCCGACTACGTTGCAATCGACAGATACCGAAGTGCCTTTTGCCGTGCTGAACGTGACCTTGTATGTACCCTCTTTGTACTTGCCGTCAGCCTTGTCTATCTTGGAGTAGTCCACGTTGGTGATCTCGACCTTATCGCCATTTGATGTCACCCAAGCGGATGCATAAGCCTTGGCTATCCAATCGGCAAGCGTCATATCGTCTATCTTGTTCTTGATGACGGTAAATTCGCTTGCCGTTATGGTCTCATCATTCTCGGCACTCTTCTCGACCTTATCGCCCTTGTACACGATGTTCAGTTGAGCGTTCGCTTCACTACCGCTGACAGCGTGGTTAACGCTTATCTGACGGTATTGCCATTCCGTGATAACGTGTCTGACATCAAGTTCAATCGTTTCCGTTTCCTTGTTGACCTCGATATCCCACACGATGCCCCAAAACACTCTGCACTCATCGAGGTAAATCTTTATCTCTTCCCTGCCGTCAATGACCTCAAGCCAATCGATAGGCAGCACGAGCGAGGTGCTTGGGGCAAGCATAAGTTCGTTGTCAAGGGAGATGGTGTTGAGTATGTGCTTGCCCCGTATTATTAAGTTTCCTTGTTTATAGATTTCAAAGTACATTAGCACTCAATTTGGTCTATGTTCATCCTTATTCCGATAAGGCTTCTTGGAGATACTTGTGAACCGTCCGCACTACCCGTCAGTTTCTCTATCCAAGTGATACGGCATTGGATGTATTCCCATCCGTCCGGCACAAGATGTCCGTCAGAATCACCGCTATGGACGGGAGTGCCATCGCCCGTATCGCATCTGCCGTGCTGTCCATAAGCATATTTGCCTTGACCGAAACGAAGGAATTCTGCGTGATACGCACCGCCATCCATATTGAGACCCGTATTAGAGAAGAACCTCTTGATTTGCGGATACTCTGATTTCTTGATACGGATCTCGTATACAAGTTCAGATGTGAAGTCTCCAGGCTTGGTGTCAGTATCGTTCCATATCGCGTTTCCGTCTCTTGATGTTGACTTTGTAGGGTTCACACCATTGTTATCGTAGTTGTAACTTGAGATTCGGTCGGTAAAGTTGCTTGTGTACAGTTTTACGCTTCCACCTATGGTCGCTATGCCACCTGCGATATACTCGACCGTGATGTCACCTGCCGTGCCACTTGAGGATACATTCGAGAATGACACACCTTTTCCTGCCACAAGGTAGGACTTTGTATCATCGCCCGTTTCGGTAAACTCGAATTCCGCACCGCTTGACAGATACTCGATGATACAACTCAAGTCTTCTGTTTCCTCGTCTCGCCAAGCAGGATTACCGCTTGCATCGGTCTTCCAAACCTTGTTGGCTTGACCGCTTCCCTTTTCCACATATCCATCTGCTGAAACCGTGTTCAGAGCAGGTGTGAATGTAGGCAGCGTGATCTGCTGTGCCGAACCGCTTGATGGGGTCAGGATGAGTTGGTTTCCGTTCATCGACATAGTGTATGTCGTATTGTTGTCGGGTACTGTCACGGAATCTTCCGTGCCGTCACTTCCCGTCAGTTTCACGGTATGACCGCTGATTGAAAGGTCATACTTGGTGTTCTCATCGGGTACTGTGACAGAGCAAAGTGTGCCGAGATTGCTTGTCAGGCTTATCGTGTTACCACTTCTGCTGATGCACAGCGACCTTATGGTTGCCCAAAGATCGTGTATGTTAGTCCAAATACCGCATATAGCGCAGATAAGGCTCTTGAACATCGTCCACGCATTGGAGATGTACTTCTTCATAAAGTCTTTCCAAGAGCAATCATCGTAATCGTCAATCTCGGTCTCCATATTGCCGATAAGACAATCATTGAGGTTGTCGAGATCAGTACAATCGTTATGTCCGCTCGATGCCTTGAGACCCGTGTCATTCTTCAGCGATGTACACATCGTATCGTCAAAGCCATTGACAACGAGTTCCGGCACTTCTTCTCTTATCGCTTCACAAGCCGAACAGTTTAATTCTGCCATTCTTTACCACCTCTCTTAATCGCACTCGATGCCCTGCGGATTCATTCTGATGCCGATGAACCCTCTTGGGGATACTTGTGAGCCGTCAGCATCGCCCGACAATCTTTCTATCCAAGTCACGCGACATTGGATGTATTCCCAATTATCGGGAACGAGATGCCCACGGGAGTCACCGCTGTGTACGGGATCTCCGTCATCCGTGTCACATCTTCCGTGCTGTCCGTATGCGTACTCTCCTTCTGCGAATCTGAAGAACTCAACGTGGTATGCTCCACCGTCCATATTCAGACCCGTGTTGGAGAAGAATCTCTTTATCTGCGGATATTCGGTCTTCAGTATGCGTATCTCATAAACAAGTTCGGAAGTGTAACCGCCCGGCTTCGTATTGGTGTCATTCCATATCGCGTTTCCGTCTCTTGATGTTGACTTGGTCGGATTGACACCGTTATTGTCGTAGTTATAACTTGAGATTCTGTCCGTGAAGTCGCTTGTATACAGAAGCACACTTCCACCGATGGTTGCCACGCCACCTGCAATGTAGGTGATGTTGATGTCACCTGCCGTACCGCTTGCCGAAACATTGGAGAACGATACGCCCTTACCTGCTACGAGATACGATGTCGTATCGTCAGATGTCTCCGTGAACTTGAACTCATAACCCGTGACCATATAGGCAACAAGACAGTTGAGTCTGTCTATGAGTTCCTGGATGGAACGGATATTGTTCCAAATACCGCAAATGGAGCAGATAACAGCCTTGAATGTTGTCCATACGTTCGGTATGAACATCTTCATAAACTTCTTCCAATCACAGTTCTCATACGAATTGACCTCGGTTGCCGTATTGCCTATCAGACAATCGTTGATGTTATGCAGGTCTTCGCAATCATCGTTACCGCTTGACGGAGAGATGCCCGTGTTGTTCTGTAACGATGTACACATCTCGTCCGTGAGTCCGTCAAGAACGAATTCCGGTGAGGTCTGACGCAATTCTTCGCACGAATTGCAATTATGGGTTGCCATATATCTTTTCTCCTTTCGGTTATGTTGTTATGCTTGCTGAATCGATATACACACAGTTTCTGCCATACTGTGAACCGCATACATTCGTGTATACCGTCACGCTGTTGAGTTGCGGATATATCGTCCAACCATAATCGTTACCGCTCGGTATAGTCCAAACACTCGGATCGAGCAATTCCGATTCACAGCAATCGCTCTCTTGGTAGTAGACATCACCGCTCGGCTCGATTATCAGTTTGCCGTGGTATTCGCCCTCGATGATGTTCGTGTTGCCGTTTATCTTTATCCACGGATTCTTCATCTCACCGACCAACGTGATGGTCACATCCTCGGTCGGTATGTCCGTGTCGCTATATATCTGTCCGCTGATTACCGATTCGTCACAGATGTCACCAACACAGAGTCTCTGCCCAAACGCCTTTTCCGTATTGAACTTTTCAGCTGCTTCACAGTTGTAGACCAACTGATACGGTGTATCGCATCCATAGAATTTCTGTAGTTCGTCAAGGTGGTAGCATAATGCCATTTCCCTTGTGACATCGCCCTCGCAACAGCATCCGCATCTGTCACGGACATTCCTTGCCAACTTGATATCATCGCAATTAGGGCAACAGTTGCAGGGATTGTATTCCTCGAATCCCTTGCAATCCATCAGCGAACATACATCATACGGCAATACGAATGTCTTCTGCTTGTCTGCTTTGTGCCATACACCGCCCGGAATGACGAACTCTATGTCATACACAACCTCGTTCGCCTTGCCGTTATTCACGGGTCTGATGTTGTTTACCGCTGCCATCGCCCACAGAATCTCACCGTTCTTTATCGCCCATAAGCGACCCACCTTGCCAAGTTCCTGCTCGGCAAACTGTACATAGAACTTTCGGTACTCGCACGGTATCTTTTTCAGTTTCAACGTGACGGTCATATTGACCTGACGCTCACTCACATACAGATAGTCGCTCTTGAACGCTCTGTATGAGCCGTGTCTGTACGAATATGCGGTTGACGAGCCTTTGTATTGTATAGGCTCGTCATAATCCGAGATCATATCGTATCCGTCAAAGACCAAATCATTAAATTGTAGGTATCTCTTTTCGTAATACATTCTTTAAAATGCTCCTACAAATCTGCTTGCAGACTTGAACGTGTAACCTGCTCCCGATGCACCATTGTTGTTGATGGTGACTCGCTGATTGTTGTAGTTGTTGTTCGTGATATTCGTGCCACGATTGATGTTCGCCATATGTCCTGCCCTATGCATCAGTTCGTTCATCGCACCCTTCATATCGAGGTTGTTGACCTTACGCATAAAGTCGATGCCGAACGTATTGACCGCTCTCTTGTTGTGGACATATTCGCCAGGAGTCAGCATTGCCGGAACTGTATCCGTTCCTCTGCGCTTCCAAGGAATGCTACCGCCACCTGCTCGATAGATCATACCGCCTTTGGCTTGGTATTCTTGGTTCATACCGCCCTCTTTAGCCTGACGGACTTTCGCCCTCTCTTCCCTTATCTTTGAGATTGCTGACCACGCATTTGTCGATACGGAGAAGGTAATGCTGACCGGGATGTTAAATTTGATCGGTGCTTTGAACTTCTCGATGTCTTTCTTCGCATTCTTTATCTGCTTTGTTACACCGTCAACACTCGATTTGAATCCGCTTCCAAGCACTACCTTGATGTCGAGTTCCATCGTTTGGTCTAAACTCTTCAGTTCTGCAAGCGCATCCTTTATCTGCTGAACGAACGATGCAAAGCCATCCGTGTCTACCGTCATTCCTGCCAAAGCGTTGAA
>JAZOQL010000108.1:0-2458 GCA_045656065.1 Rikenellaceae bacterium
AGTAAAATTAATGAAGGGTAATGAAGTTATCGCCGAAGCAGCAATTCGTTGCGGTTGCGACGGATACTTCGGATACCCTATCACACCTCAGTCTGAGGTAATGGAAACTTTGATGTACCGCAAACCGTGGGAAGAAACAGGTATGGTGGTGCTTCAGGCTGAAAGCGAATGCGCATCAATCAATATGGTTTATGGTGGCGCATCAACAGGTAAAAAAGTAATGACCTCGTCATCAAGCCCGGGTATCAGTCTTATGAGTGAAGGACTGAGCTATCTGGCAGGTGCAGAACTCCCCGCCTTGATCGTAAACGTTCAACGTGGAGGTCCAGGTCTTGGAACAATCCAACCATCTCAAAGTGACTACAACCAGGCTTGTCACGGTGGTGCACACGGTGACTTCAACCTTATCGTGTTGGCTCCGGCGTCAGTTCAAGAGATGAACGACTTCGTAGACTTGGGTTTTGAATTGGCATTCAAATATCGCAACCCGGCTATGATTCTGGCTGACGGTGCAATTGGTCAAATGATGGAAAAAGTAGTCCTCAGCCCAATTAAACCTCGCCGTACAGAACAAGAAATCATCGAACAATGTGGCGATTGGGCACTGACAGGAAAATCAGCAGACCGCAACCGCAACATCGTTACCTCATTGGAACTCGACTCAGCAAAACAAGAAATCTTCAACCGCAAGCTGCAGGCAAAATATCAAACTATCCGTGAAAACGAAGTTCGTTATGAAGCACTCAATTGCGACGATGCAGAATACCTTATGGTAGCATACGGCTCATCAGCACGTATCTGCGAAAAGACAATGGAGTTGGCTCGCGAAAAAGGTATCAAAGTAGGTTTGCTGCGCCCGATTACCCTGTTCCCGTTCCCGACAAAAGAAATCAAGGAAATCGGTGGCAGAATGAAAGGTATCTTGTCAGTAGAACTCAACGCAGGTCAAATGGTTAACGACGTACGCCTTGCAGTAGAATGCAAAGTTCCCGTTGAACATTTCGGCCGTATGGGCGGTATTATCCACTCGCCGGAAGAAGTACTCGAAGCATTAACTAAAATCGTACGATAATGGCAAATTTTGAAGTTGAAAAAACGCCCGAAAATTTGGTTTATGCAAAACCAAGACTCATCACCGATAACACAATGCACTACTGCCCGGGCTGTAGCCACGGCGTTGTTCACAAACTCGTTGCTGAAGTTATCGACGAAATGGGCTTCCAAGATAAAACAGTAGCAGTTTCTCCGGTAGGTTGCTCGGTGTTGGCATACAACTATATCGATATCGACTGGGTAGAAGCAGCTCACGGTAGAGCTTGTGCAGTAGCAACTGCAGTTAAGAGACTCAACCCTGAAAAACTCGTATTCACATATCAAGGCGACGGCGACTTGGTTGCTATCGGTGCAGGCGAAACATTCCACGCAGCTAACCGTGGTGAAAACATCGCAATCATCTTTATCAACAACGCTATCTATGGTATGACCGGTGGACAAATGGCTCCGACAACAATTTTGGGTATGAAGACCGAAACTTGTCCTTATGGCCGTACTCCGGAACTGCACGGATATCCTGTTAAAATCTCAAAGATTTTGTCAGAACTCAATGGTGTATGCTATGCAACACGCCAAACAGTTTACACTCCGGCAGCAGTTCGCAAAGCTAAAAAGGCAATCCGCAAAGCATTTGAAAACTCTCTGAACAAGAAGGGTACTTCTATCGTAGAGATCGTTTCAACTTGTAACTCAAACTGGAAGATGACTCCTGAAGATGCAAACGCTTGGATGGAAGCAAACCTCTTCCCGGAATATCCGCTGGGTGATATTAAAGACGTTGATGCTAAATAGTGGATTTTAACAGAATAAAAAATCTCAAGGTATGAAAGAAGAAATTATCATAGCTGGATTTGGTGGACAAGGTGTATTGTCAATGGGTAAAATCCTCGCTTACTCAGGTCTGATGCAGGGTCAAGAGGTGTCTTGGATGCCTTCATACGGACCAGAAATGCGTGGTGGTACAGCAAACGTATCTGTTATCCTCAGCGACCAACGTATCTCGTCTCCGATTATCCAAAAATTCGATACTGCAGTGATTTTGAACCAACAATCGCTCGACAAATTCGAATCTCAAGTAAAACCGGGTGGCGTTTTGATTTACGACCCGAATGGTATTATTCACCCTCCGACCCGTACCGACATCAAGATCTACAAAGTTGCTGCTGCTGAAGCTGCTTCTAAGACAGGTAATATGAAGGTATTCAATATGGTTGTCTTGGGTGGTTACTTGAAGGTTAAGCCTATCGTTTCGATTGAAAACGTAAAAGAAGGTTTGGCACACTCACTGCCCGAACGTCTGCACAAGTTGATTCCGGCTAACGAAGCTGCTATCAAAATTGGTATGGACATCGTGGAAGAAGTGCGATAACTCGAACAAGTCGGAGGCCAAGCGGTCTTAGGAAGA
>JAZOQL010000109.1:0-5414 GCA_045656065.1 Rikenellaceae bacterium
AACGTTAGGCATAATGTCCACATACTTCGCAGTAACGAAGTCGAGGGTAGCCTTGGTTAGAAGCTCATCCTTGTGAACTTCTACATAGTCTGTAAGACCTGAAAGATTGAATGCTGATGCCATTTTATTTTCTGTTTTTTAATTTTTCGTTAGTTTTTTAGCCTTTGCGTCCGTTAGTTTTTAACCGCCGACGTTTACATCGGGTTCAGAGATGATTCCGCTTGGAGCGTCAGTGAGGATGAAGCTAGGATAAGCGGAACGCCCGCTCATAATCACCTCGTACTGATTTTCATCGTCGATAGCCTGTCCGGTAGCAGCCGAAGCGCCATCGTTGGCGCGGAGCGGCTTGTCATAGGAAACGTAATGCCATACACCGTTGTTGTCCTTGACGATAGCCTTGACAGGGTTGTGCGTAAGGGCTACGAATTCTGCGTGTTTTTCTGCATCGAGGTGCGGGAAAGCAAGCCTGATTTCGTTGGTGTAATAGCGGAGACGTCCGTTGTCGCCGACAGAAGCGGTGCTGGTAAGATAGCCAACCCCTTCGTCCAACTCGTACTTGTAGAAAGTGCCGCCCGTAAGTGCGCTTACCGTCATTTTCTCGAAATCGAAAGTACCGGTAACGCCTGAAAAATCATCGCAAAGGTAGATAACTTCAACACCTGCAAGGTTGGCTTCGCACTCGTTGAACTTGAGTCCTTTAAGTGAAAGTGATGTGCAACTCATTTTTCTTTGTCCTTTTATTCTTTAATTATTTCTTGCGAAGGTAAGCCATCTTTGAGGTGAACTTCTCTTCTGTTTCCTCGCCTTCCTCTGCAGGCTCTGCGGCGGGTTCTTCGAGCCCTGAAATCTTTTCTTCGACTGCTTCGAGTCGCTTTGCAACTGCTGCGATTGCGTTGGTGAGCTCTTCGATGCCTTCGCGGATTTCCGCAACGCTCTCTTCGAGTCTCGCAATCCTGTCCTCTTCGGTTTCCGTCTCTTCGACTTCCGGCTCGTCTGCAGGAGCGGGCGTCTCTTCTTCAGCCTCGATGGTTTCCTCGATGTTTTCCTCGACTTTCTCTTCTTCGCGGATTTCGGCAACCTTGCCTTCCGCTACGACGATAGTCTTGCCTTCCATCTTGTACTCGCCATCTTCCGCAGGAACGATTTCGCCTTCTGCATTCTCAACGAAAACCTCTGTGCCGACTTCAAGTTCGCCATCGTAAAGCAGCTTAACTCCTTCGTCAGTCGTAATCTCGCTAGCCTTGAGCAGCAAACTGCGAAGGGCGAGTTTTACCTTTTTACTGATTTTCATATACTATGTGGTTTTATTTTTCAATATAAAATTTGAAAAAAACGTAAATAGTATATTTGGAATATGACGAATAACAAATGGTTACTTGAAGAATGGCGTCCCGTCGTAGGCTACGAAGGGTTATATGAAGTGTCCAATTGCGGACGGGTTAAAAGTTGTGAAAAGGTTGTATGGAACAATTATGGGGTTGGGCATTGGCACAAATATAAAGAGAAGGTTATGAAACTTAGCCTTGTCAAAAACAGGTATTCAGCCCAATTATCAAAAAATGGAGAATATGAATACCCGCAAGTTTCTCGTCTTGTAGCAAAAGCGTTTCCGGAAATCTGTGGCGAGTGGTTTGAAGGGTGTGTCGTTCATCATATTGATCACAACACTAAAAACAACAACGCCTCAAATTTGGTTGTGATGCCGGCTGAAGAGCATAAAAAACTCCATAGTGAATCTGAAATAACAAACGAACTTAAACGAACATCAAAAAAAAGTATGAAGCACCTTCTACAATTGAAAAATGGCGTTCCATACTTTATTTGGAAATCTATCCAAGAAGCAGCCGACATTGGTGGGTTTACTTACCGAGCCATTGAACACTGCTTGACAGGCGACTATTCAAACCACAAGGGATACCAATGGGAACTATTCTGATATTCCAAGATAGTCCACAAGGGCTTCTATGCTGTCGATTTCCTTCTCTTTCGGATCGGCAAGGGAGAATTCACCTTCAAGTGAAATGGAAGTGAACTTGCCCGCTTTTATTTCTTGCCAAAGCGTTTCGTCCGATACGAAATATTCACCGAAGAGTGAGCCGTCTTCAACGTCTTCGAAACCCACAGGGTTGATGCCCCTTGCTACGTCCTTCTGATATATCTGTGCGAGTTGGAACCCGTACAGGTTGGAAGAAGCGATGTGCTCGACGTTGACATAGTTTTGGAAGCCGTTCATAAGGAGCCTTTTTGACGCCTCGTAGAGCGTTTCCTTCGGGAAAGTGATGTAGTACCCGTTCCCGTTCTCATCAATCCTGTAAATAGGGAAATCGGCTCTCATAATGACTGAAAGAACCCTATGCTCGTCTTCGTTCACTACGGAGAATTTCAATGGGCTTGAAGCCTTCGCATCCTTTGCAAAGGCAACCCATTTCACTTCGGTAGCCGGATCATCAACCAAAGAGATGGTAAAAATACCAAGGTTATAATCATCCAATACGGCTTCATAAACAGGAAGTCCGTTGATCAATTTCTTATCCATAAAAATTCAGGTTTATTTTTTATATTTTTTAGGGTATTTTTTAGAAAGATGTCTCGTCCTGCCTGCGGTTGTACTCGTCAAGCCCGTCAGCCAAATCCCTGTCAACCACATAAGCCCTGATAGGAGTTTGTGATTGAGCCTCTGCGTAGTCTGCAGGGTTCAAACCGATTGTGTACTGAACGGAAGGGTTCGGGCGTTCAACCATTCTAGGCATAGATGTATCTCCACCTGCACCGCTTGCGTTGAAGTCGGTTGAACTGATTTTGATAATCTGTGCGGTACCCGCTGCAAGGGCTGCAGCGGCGTTGGCAACCTTGACGTAGTAGGAAGGTACGGTCGTATCAGCCAAAGCCTGTACGACGGCTCCTGCGGTGTTGATCACTGCGGCTCCAATCTGCAGTCCCTTGACGAATTGGAAGGAAGCCTTCGCCTGCTCTTCGGATTTCTTGCCCGCCTTAACCTGCGCCTGCAAAGCGGCGTCCCAAGCGTCGGCAACTGTCTCCATAACATTGGAAGTAGCCTTCCCGTAGGAGTTCATAAAGATGCCGTACTTCTTGTTGTACGCTTCAAGTATTTTCAGCCTTGCCTCGTACTTCTCCTTGAAGGTTGCGTTCTCGTCGTCAAGGGTGTTCCTGAACTTCTCAAGATGAACACCCAACTGCTCGTCCCAATTCGTACCCTTGAAATAAACGGAAAGCGGGTTCTCGCCGTTCAGAAGCTGCTCGGCAATCTTCTGATCCATACGCTTTACGAAGTCTTCGGCGGCGGCTTTCAACTGCTCGTCTTCAGCGACGGGCGGATTACCGATAAGTTTTTCACGCAGGGCTGCAGCGGTTTCTACGTCGCTGTTCTGAACCGCTTCCTTGTAGGCGTCCATCAAATCCCTGACATACTGCGTCAAGTCCTTCTTCGTCTGTGCCTCGCTGTTGAGAATAAGCGGGCCCATAGACTTCAGGGCATTTATGAACGGCTCGGGCCAGGCTTTCGCAAACGCTTCCTCATCCGCAAGCATAACAGTGTACATACGCTTCAACTCTTCGTTGCCCTTCGTCATAAAGAGAAGGTATTGGCTCCACTGCTCGTTGCCGATGGAGTCTCCCAGAATCCTTTTCGCTTCCGCTAGATCCTGCTCCAACCTCGTCTTCGTTCTCTTGGACTGTTCTTCGTAGAGTTTCACCCTTTCTTCGTAGGTGTCCTTTAAAGCCGGTATAAGTCCCTTGTAGACTTCCAACGTCTCGTCGTTCTCCTTGCGGATTACGTCAATGGATTTCTTATATGCGTTGTATTTGTCGGTGAACTGCCTTGCATATTCTTCCTGCAGAGCCTTGGTACGCTGTTTCTCGATGATGAGCCTTGCCTTATTCGCAATCTCTTCGGACACTCTTACTTTGGAAAGGTTCTCTTCGAGTTTCTTCAACGCCTCGTCATATTTCGCATTTACAGCATCTACACCCGTAAGGCTTGACTTAAACAGTTCCTGAATTTCCTTGAGAGCCCTTTCCGCTTCTCGTCTTGCTTCTTCCGCAGAGTTGTCGCTCTTTCCGCCGCCGGGGTTTCTTTTCTTTGCGTCGTAAATAGCCTGCTCTTCTTCCATTTCATTCTCAAGCTGTTTGATGTCTTTCCTTATATCATCATTAGCCTTTTGAATTTCTTCAGCCTGCTTTTTGTACGACTCAGCTCTTTCCTTATTCTTTTTCTTCTCCCTATTGCTTGCGTTTTCGTACCATTCCAAATAATCGTTGGCAGATTTGAGCATACGCTCGTTGTATTCAATGGCTTTTTCCTTGTCGGCTTTTTCTTCTTTCCACAACTCCTGCTGCCTGTTATGGATTTCTTCTTCCGATTTTCCCTCGGCTTCCATAACTTTGATTTCGAGTTTTCTTTTCCTGCTCCTGTCGTCAAGTCTTTCGTCTACTTCATCAAGGAATCTCTTTGTTATTTCTGCCGCATCTTGTGCGCTATCAGCGAAATCATACGCAGCATCCTTAGCGCCCGTAAGCCAACTGATGAGAGCGGAAAGTCCAGCCACAATAGCGGAAAGCGCAATTGACAGCCCACCCGTAAGAGATGCTTTAAGTGCTTCTATTGCACCCCTTAAAGTATGCGTTGCAACTGTTTCAGCACCCTCTGCTGCGGTGTTCGCTGCGTGTGCGACTGTATTTGCACCCGTAGCCACCGTTCCACCCCTAGTAGCGACCGTACCTGCAATCGTAGCCGCTGTGTTCTGCTGCTGTGCCTTGGTAGTTGTCTTCAAACCAGCAAGAAGTCCAGCAAGCCCCTTGATACCTGTAAGCAATCCGACGGTAGTGCGAAGCCCACTCATAAGGTTGTTGAGAGTCGACGTATCAACACCAACCAAACCCATAACACCTGACATAGCCTGCAAGCCGTTAACCATATCACCGCCGACTTGCTTCATCTGTCCCATAGTACCGCCGAGCCCTTCAAGAGCCGACTTATAGTTTCCTACGTTCCTTGTGAAATTCCCGGTTTGCTCATCCATCGACTTGAGCTCGGAACGGAGTTTGAGAACCCTGTCCGCAGCGTCAGTCCAAGCCTGATTCACCTTACCCTGCTCTTCATCAACTTCTGTCAGGTATCTCGGTATGGTACGCCACTCCTGCGTCGCTTCCTTCAACTGCTGTACGAGGGAGTTGTACGACGTATCAAGCCCCCTTGCAGCGGTAATGCTCTGTTGGAAGGTGGAGTTCGTTCCGTTCATCACATTGCGGAGCGCAGCCTGATTCTGAGAAAGCTGTTTGGTGATGTCAGCATAGTCTTCCGTTGAAGTCGATACATCATCCAACTTCTTTTTCAGGGCGGTTATGTTGTTCTTCAAGTCCTGTACGTTCTGTACGGCTTCAAGGGTTTTTATTTC
>JAZOQL010000110.1:0-7246 GCA_045656065.1 Rikenellaceae bacterium
CACATTCAGCCGAGAGGAGTCTCGCCACTGCACCAAGGTGTTGCGCCTCGGAGTCGGAGACACAATCCACCTGACCGATGGACGCGGAGCGCTGTACACGGCTCGGATTATCGACTCGAATCCCCACGCCTGCACCGTGCAGGTCGAGGATACGCAGGAGAATTTCGAGCAACGCAACTTCCGAATCGAGATTGCATTGGCTCCGACTAAAAACATCGACCGCACAGAGTGGTTCTTGGAGAAGGCTACGGAGATTGGGTTTGACAGGTTTATTCCGCTTGAGTGTGAACACTCCGAGCGCCGAAACATAAATCTTGAACGATGCACAAGAGTCGTAGTAAGTGCTATGAAACAATCAATCAAGACGTTAATGCCACAAATCGACCCGCTGACCAAATTCGCAGAGTTGGTTTCTCAACCGTTCGAGGGGGATAAATTCATTGCGCATTGCCAAGACTCAGAGGAAAAAATTCTGCTGCGAGATGCCGTAACGCCTGCTCGCGACACTCTCATTCTAATTGGCCCCGAAGGTGACTTCTCGCCAGCCGAAATTGAACTCGCTCACAAGTTTGGATTTAAGGACATTTCGTTGGGCAGAGCGCGACTGCGCACCGAAACCGCAGGACTCGCTGCGTGTCACACAGTTGCCCTAATTAACCAATAGCACGATGAGTCCACGAACCGCAGTCGCACTAAACCTCTTTTGGTCGTTTTTCAAAATCGGCACCTTCACATTCGGAGGCGGCTTTGCGATGGTTCGCATCATTCAAAACGAAATAGTCGAAAGGCAAAAGTGGCTGACCAATGACGAATTCAGCGACCTGCTGGCATTGGCTCAATCGTCACCGGGACCTATTGCAATCAACACCGCAGTCTTCATCGGCTACAAAGTCTGCGGCAGATTGGGCGTAGTGGCTACGCTTTTGGGTACGGTGATTCCGCCATTTACAATTATTCTACTCGTAGCACTGTTCTTCACTCAAATACGAGAAAATCAGGTCGTTGAACGAATATTCAAGGGAATGCGCCCAGCAGTTGTAGCACTGATTGCAGGCGCAATATTCTCAATGAGCAAGGGTTTGTCAAAATGGCGTATTATGCTGGCGATATGTGCATTGGCTGTAATTTGGGTTACGGGACTATCGCCCATATACCTCATCATCGCAGGCGCAATAGGCGGATTAGTTTACGGATTTAAAAAATCTGAGAAATAATGTTGTACCTTCAGTTATTTTATTCGTTTTTGAAAATCGGGCTGTTCGGCTTTGGTGGCGGATATGCTATGTTATCGCTGATTCAGAGCGAGATAGTCGACAAACACGGCTGGATTACCAATGCCGAATTCACCGACATCGTAGCAATTTCTCAGATGACTCCCGGTCCTATTGCCATTAACTCGGCTACATACGTCGGCTACACTGCGACGGGTTCGGTCTGGGGCTCAGTTCTGGCTACGGTCGGAGTCTGCCTCCCCTCGATGATAATTATGATGATTATCACAAAGTGCTATCTGCGACTGAAGGAGAACCGTTTCATCAAGAGCATTATGTTCGGAATGAGACCTATGGTCGTAGCAATGGTCGGTACGGCTGCGATTATATTAATAAATCCGGCCAATTTTGTTGACCGGATTAGCTACATAATATTCTTTATCAGTCTGTTGCTCTGCACGCTCACTCGACTGAATCCAATTCTGATTATCGTACTTTCGGGCTTGGCAGGCTATCTGATATACTAATTGTCCATCTTCAGCACCGCAAGGAAGGCCGATTGCGGCACCTCTACGCTACCCACTTGGCGCATTCGCTTCTTACCCTCTTTCTGCTTTTCGAGCAACTTACGCTTACGCGAAATGTCACCACCATAACACTTGGCCGTAACGTCTTTTCGGACTGCCTTAACCGTTTCGCGAGCAATAATTTTTGCTCCGATGGCAGCCTGAATAGCGATATCAAACTGGTGGCGTGGGATTAATTCCTTAAGTTTTTCACATATCTTGCGACCAAAATCGTAGGCGTGGTCTTTATAAATCAACGCCGAGAGTGCATCGACCTGCTCGCCATTGAGCAGAATATCGAGCTTCGCTAAATTAGACTTTTCATATCCCGTCGGGTGGTAGTCAAATGATGCGTAACCGCGCGAGATACTCTTCAACTTATCATAGAAATCGAATACGATTTCAGCCAACGGCATCGAGAAATTAACCTCGACACGGTCAGTTGTGATGAATGTCTGGTTGAGCAGTGTACCACGTTTGTCAATGCAGAGTTTCATCACGTTACCCAGATATTCGGTCTTTGTGATTACTTCGGCCTTGATGTATGGCTCCTCAATGTAGTCAATCAGCGTAGGTTCGGGCAATCCCGACGGGTTATGCACGTCAAGAACATCGCCTTTTGTTGTATAAACCTTATACGAAACGTTCGGCACCGTAGCAATTACGTCCATACCGAACTCGCGATACAAACGCTCCTGAATAATCTCCATATGCAACAATCCGAGGAATCCGCATCGGAATCCGAATCCCAGCGCCAACGACGATTCAGGCTCGAATGTCAGCGATGCGTCATTGAGTTGCAGCTTTTCGAGCGACGCTCTCAAGTCCTCATATTGGTTGCTATCAACAGGATAGATACCCGCAAAGACCATCGGCTTAACCTCTTCAAATCCGGCAATACCCTCTTCACAAGGATTATCCACGTGTGTAATGGTATCACCCACCTTCACATCTACCGAGCTCTTGATACCCGACATAATGTATCCCACATCGCCGCAATGCAACTCATTTTGTGGCAGATATTTCAGTTTCAACACACCGATTTCGTCGGCAGTGTATTCGCTGCCCATATTCACAAACTTAACAGTATCGCCCTTCTTAATCGAGCCGTTGAAGATTCTGAAGTAGGCAATTACACCGCGGAATGAATTGAACACCGAGTCGAAAATCAACGCCTGCAACGGTGCGTTGTCATCGCCCTTCGGCGCGGGAATTCTATCTATAATAGCATCTAAAACTGCATCTACGCCCTGTCCCGTACGAGCCGAAACCGGGATAATCTCATCTCTGTCGCAGCCCAACATATCGACAATCTGGTCTTTTACCTCATCGACCATTGCAGCCTGCATATCAATCTTGTTGATAATCGGGATAATTTCCAAGTCGTGCTCCATAGCGAGGTAGAGGTTCGAAATAGTCTGAGCCTGAATACCTTGCGTAGCATCAACAATCAACAGCGCACCCTCACACGAAGCAATCGCACGAGACACTTCATAAGAGAAGTCGACGTGTCCCGGAGTGTCAATAAGATTAAGCGTATATGTCTGACCATCACGAACATAGTTCATCTGAATGGCGTGGCTCTTAATGGTGATACCCTTTTCACGTTCGAGATCCATATTGTCCAGAACCTGAGCCTGTTGTTCGCGCTGAGTCAACGTATTTGTCATTTCGAGCAGACGGTCAGCCAATGTACTCTTTCCGTGGTCGATATGAGCTATAATGCAAAAATTGCGAATATTTTTCATCTGATTTTCCTAAAAAACACTTAACGGTGCAAAGTTACAAAATTTCGCTTGATTTTCAAAAACAAACCCACATTGCCGCTCACACATTATGGTATATTTTTTGTCAGTAGCAAGTCATAAACCACAGCAAATTTCAACCATTATGAATATCAAAGAGTTGATACTACTTTTTATTTTTACGGCGACACTGTTCGGGTGTCGCAGTTCAAAGAGGGAGAACATCGAGATTAAGGTGCCCGTAGCCACTGTCACTCAGCAAGATGTACCCGTAACGATGCAATTCGTAGGTCAGACCTATGGCCGAGCCGACATCAACATTGTGGCTCGAGTAAACGGCTACCTTAAGGGCATCTACTTTTCGCAAGGCAGCTCAGTACGCGCCGGGCAGCTGCTCTACCGCATCGAGCCGCAACCTATCGAGGCTCAAGTTGCAGAGGCGAATGCTGCGCTGGCATCGGCAGTCAGTGCGCTGGTTCAGGCACAGAGCAACTACAACCGAGTCAAACCTCTGGCTGCAATATATGCCGTAAGTCAGAGTACGCTTGATGACGCATCGGCACAACTTTCGGCAGCCAAAGCTCAGGTCAGTTCAGCCGAGGCGCAACTCGAATATGCTCGCATTCAGTTGAGTTACACCGACATTCGTTCGCCAATAAACGGAGTCATCGGACTGACTCAGGCACGTGTTGGCGACTACGTAGGCTTAGGCTCGGACATTCCCACACTCAACACCGTATCTCAGATTGACACCATCTTAGTTCGTTTTTACATTCCGTCTGACCGCTACACCACGTTCGCCGAAAAGGGCAAAAAGATTCATTTCGACAACATTCGTCTGAAACTAAGCAACGGTCAATATTATCCACGACTCGGCAAGTTCGATTTCATCGGTCGAGCCGTTTCACCATCAACAGGCTCGATAGATGTACAGGTTAGTTTCGCCAATCCTGACTCACTGCTGCGACCGGGCGAATTTGCCGAGATAACGGCCGTAGTAGACACACTGCACAACCGAATAGTAATACCTCAACGAGCTGTAATTCAGACTCAGAATAACAATAGTGTAATGGTTGTTGACTCAGATGACCGAGTCAGGATTCAAGGCATCACACTCGGTCAAAAATGGGAACAGATGTGGGTCGTGGAGTCGGGACTCAAAAACGGAGAGAGAGTCGTTGTCGATGGTTTCCACAAATTAAAGTCGGGTATGAAAATCAAACCCGAACCTTATACCTTTAAAAATCAGCAAAATGAAGAATAATTTTTTCGTACGACGCCCGATATTCGCAATGGTCATAGCCATTGTCACGCTGATACTCGGAGCCATTTCTATCGCAGATCTGCCTGTTGAGCAATATCCCGACATTACCCCTCCGATGGTTCAGATTCAGGCTACGTATCAGGGAGCCGATGCGCTTAGCGTCGAAGAGTCGGTTGCAACCCCCATCGAGGAGGCTGTAAACGGTGTGAGCGATATGATATATATGATGTCCACCAACTCGTCGAACGGCCAGATGTCGCTCGATGTGAGTTTCGCCGTAGGGTCGAATCCCGACTTGAACACAATCTTCACACAAAACCGAGTCTCGACGGCTACACCCGAATTGCCCCCAATCGTAGCAACTCAGGGCGTAACCACCACAAAGACTCAGACAAGTTTTATTCTTGTAATGTCGCTCTTTTCTGACGGACGATTTGACGAAACATTCATTGCCAATTATGCGATGATTAATCTTCAGGACCAACTCAAGCGCATAAACGGCGTAGGTCAGGTGCAGATTTTAGGCGCAGGCGAATACGCTATGAGAATTTGGATTCGTCCCGACCGCCTGGACTACCTGAACATCACCGTCGAGCAGATTGTCGCTGCAATAAATTCACAGAGTCAGATTGTTCCAGGGGGGCAGTTGGGTGGGCAACCCGCAGCCGATGGCACCGAATTTACATATACCATTCTGATGCCTGCGCAAGACCGCACTCCCGAAGAGTTCGCCAATATTATTATCCGCACCAATCCAGACGGCTCGCTATTGAGGCTCGGCGATGTAGCCCGCATCGAACTCGGTGCGCAGACCTATAACATCAGCTCGCGCTATAACAATCTACCATCGGCCGTCATTCCCATCTACCTTGCTCCGGGTAACAACGCCGTAGAGGTCGGCAGAAAGATTAAACAGGTAATGGCTGAACTCTCAAAAAATTTCCCCGAAGGTATGGATTACGACATCATCGTCGATTCGACCAAAACCATTATGAAAGGTATTGAAGAGATTATTCTCACCCTGCTCTTTGCGCTGATTTTGGTTATTGCCGTAATATACTTTTTCGTTCAGGACTTTAGGGCTACGCTTGTGCCTGTAATAGCCATTCCTGTCTCGCTTGTAGGTGCATTCATTCTGTTTCCGCTGTTTGGATTCTCGATAAATGTATTCTCAATGCTGGCACTTGTGCTGGCAATAGGCCTTGTCGTAGATGACGCCATAGTCGTAGTCGAGGCTGTGCAGGTCAACATATCAAGAGGTATGTCCCCTCGGGCAGCAACGGTCGCAGCAATGAATACCGTAGCCTCGCCTATCATCGCAACTACCGTTGTACTGATTGCAGTATTTCTGCCCGTGGGTCTTATGCCCGGAGCCGCTGGAAAACTCTACCAGCAATTTGCGCTGACCATAGCCTTCTCCGTAGCACTCTCGGGCATCAATGCACTGACACTGAGTCCTGCACTGTGCTCGATTCTGATGCGCCCATCGAGCAGCAAAAAAGATTCGGCACTGAACCGTTTCTTCGGACGATTCAACCATTGGTTCGATAGTTCGGTAGACAAATATCTCGACAAGAACAAAATAATAATGCGCCATTCGGCTCGCACATTCATATTCATAGCCATCATCGCAGCTGCGGCTTTAGCTATACTGCGCTTTATGCCTTCAGGATTTCTGCCCGACGAAGACCAGGGCTATCTGCTGACAAACATTCAGTTGCCCGCAGCAGCCTCGCTACAACGCACCGAACAGACTATCAACGATATAATCACCCGAATAAAGGATAATCCCAACATCGAGTCCATCTCTGGCGTAGCTGGGTACAGCATTCTCTCGGGTAGCGCATCATCGAATATGGGTGTTCTGTTTATTTCGCTCAAGGACTACTCGAAACGCAAGGCTACGGCATCACAGCTTGTCGAGCAACTCAACTCGCAGCTATATGAACAGATTAACTCAGCAAATGTCTACACCTTCGGGCCACCCTCGATTCCGGGCTTGGGACCCGGCTCGGGATTCACCATTATGATTCAGGACAAGGGAGGAAATTCGCCACAATATCTGGCCGAGAACTGCGCACGATTCGTCGAGGCCGCATCACGCCGACCCGAGGTGCAAACCATAACCGAGACCTTCTCGGCAAATGTCCCCCAGCGAGCCATTTCGATTAACGACGAGATGGTACTCAAAGCTGGCGTGGATATAAACGAAGTGCACAACGTGCTGAGCACATTCTTGGGCGGCAGCTATGTCAATACCTTTAACCGTTTCGGGCGACTCTATCAGATTTACATTCAGGCCGAAGCCGACTACCGACAACGCGAGGAGCAACTCGACCTGTATTTCATAACCAACAATCAGGGAGAAACATTCCCACTGTCAGCATTCATCGAGATTCGTGACACCATCGGCGTGCAGTACACCAATAGATTTAATCTGTATCGTGCGTCGCAGGTTAC
>JAZOQL010000111.1:0-12882 GCA_045656065.1 Rikenellaceae bacterium
GAAATCTGATGCTCTATCCAGCTGAGCTACCGGACCAACATCTATTCCATAGAAAACTTGTGCAAAGGTAACTCTTTTTTTGGTAATGTTCAATTTTTTTGAGCTTTTTTTTCAAATTTTCTCAATTATTATTCACCTCCCACACAAAGAGCCTTAATAATTAAGCCGATACGCAACGACCGAGCTACTCTAAAATTCGAGCAAACATCAACTCGTCTTGCCATTTTCCACCAACCTTCAGCCAATCGCTCTTGCGTGCAATCTCATCAAAGCCACATTTTCTGAACAGATTGACGCTTGGCTGATTATCCGCAGCCACATTTGCATACAACTGATGCAAATTGAACACTTCCGAACAATATCCACACACAAGCTCGACCGCAGCCGAAGCATATCCCAAACACCTATCCTCAGGCGAGTATATCATCAGACCCAATCCTGCGCGCAGATTTTGCGGATCAAAATCAAAGATATCAATAGTTCCGATTGGTCGCTGCTCGGAGTTTGACTCAATAACAAGGCGCATCTGGCGTGTCTGGTAGATATCCTGCATCTGACTCTCGATGAACTGTGTCAGTACATATTTTGAGAATGGTGCAAGAGTATTGCTCACCTGCCATAGTTCGGTGTCATTTTCCCAACTATACAGCAACTCGATATCTTCCGGCTCGAGTGCCCGAAGTGTTATTTTATCATCACCTAAACGCATCATTTTAGCAGTCGTTCCAAATCAATTGACAACCCCACAGAGAATGTTCGGCCCACCGTTGTAGGCGAATTATTGTAATAGTAATCGGGAACATAATCCAGAAGATTATCAATTGTCAAAGAGAGATTTATTCCGTTGAAAATCTTGTTATTCAGCGCGAGTCGCCACATTGTGTATTCGGGATAATTTCGTTTAACAGCCTGATCTATCGAGGTAAACACATACTCGTTGGCCGTAACTTGCGACAGATAACGACCGTGCAATGCTATGTTGAACGAATAATTATCCGAAACAAACTTATTATACTCAACCCTCAGAGTCGCACTATGCGGACGGGTATTCGAAATCAACGTCTGCCCATCATCAGCCTTTTCGTGAGTATATGCATACGAAAGTCGAGCCGCTATACCACAGCCCCATTTTGCAGACAAATTGACCTCGGCACCCGAGATGTTCACCTTATCGAAGTTTGTATATAACATTCCCTTCAGTGTTTGGCTCCAGACTGTTGTGATTCGGTCATTCACAATGTTATAAAAACCCGAAACCATAATGTTGTATCTGTTTTTGTTATATTCGGCAGACAAGAGCAGATTGTGGCTCAGTTCGGACTTGAGTTTCGGATTCCCGTAGATTGTAAAGATATTTGCCATATCGAAATTCATATACAACTCCTTTAGTGTCGGAGCACGAAAACCTGCCGAATATGAACCTCTGATTGTCAAATCTTCGAGTCGATACATCGCAGCCAATTTGGGCGACAGACTATTTGCTTCAGATTTCGAGAAGTAATCGAAACGCACTCCCGCCAGCAGATTCAGTCTATCGGTGAGATTCCAATCAAACTGAGCAAACATATCTGCCGAGTATTGACAATTCGAGCCGTTCGATGAGAATTGATACGACATCAGATAGTCGCGCATAAAGTCGCCACCAACGGTCAGTGTAGCACCATTTTTCAGCAAATTGTTATACAAAGCCCTCAGGGTGTGCTGCACATTGCTGTAATCGCGTATATCCTTACCGTTTGTGCTCAGATAGTCACTCTTATCATATTGGTCGAATCCGTAGCCAAGCTCGATTGTTTGACTATCGCTGAATCTATATTTTCCCTTCAGGCTGGCATTGAAATCGCGATATCTTTCCGATTGGACATTGTCGATATTTCGTTCTCGGAAAAAGCCTCCGAGACGGGCTGTGAATTTAAATTTAGACAACTCATACCCCATCTTATGGTTCAGGTCATAGGTCTTGAATCCATAAATTTTGTTATAATCGCCCGGATTTTCAAGGTCGATTTGATCGGCAGAGGTATGTCTGAATGATGTTATGCTATTGAATCGGTCGGCTGCATAACTGAATGTCACGCCGTTGCGCCATTGGTTATTGCTGCCGTAACGTGACTCAATGTTCAGTCTGTTTTGTCTTGGAGTCGAGGTTATCAGGTTGACTACCCCACCTACGGCATTCGAGCCGTACAGAGAAGATGCTGCGCCTTTAACTATTTCGACCCTCTCGACATTTGACAGGTTTAGTCTTGTGTAGTCGACATTATCGAGTGTTTCGCCCGCAAGTCGTTCGCCATCAATCAGAAACAGCACCGAATTACCACCAAAGCCCTGCATATTGAGCGAGGTCTGCTGGTTCATCGAGTAGGAGAACTCTATGCCCGGCAGCTCGGTTTGCAGCAACTCACCGATGTGCGTAGCATCTGACAACCTTATATCCTTAGCCGAAATGACGCGCGTAGCTACGGGTGTATCCTTCAGCAGCTTTTCGGTACGGGTTCCCGTAACAACTACCGTCGAGAGGTTTACTATATTTTCCACCAAAGTGAAGTTCACCGTGGTGAGGTTTGCTCCGACGGTTTTCTTTTCTGTGATGTAACCTATGTGACTCGCCAAAAGAGTGTAGCCTGCTCCATCAGGCAGAGTCAGTTGATAGCACCCCGCAGAATCGGTTTTGGTGCCGATTTGGCTCAACTCTTTAACCTGAATGGCGACATCTTTTATAGGTCTATTTTCAGCAGTTGTGACTCGGCCGCGCACCAGATGCTGAGCAGACAACTCAACAGATACCAACGCACAAATAAACAGCAAAAATATTTTCACAGCCACCTTACTCACTATTAATCAAATTCTAATGGATAGATATATTCAATGGTCAAAAAACCTTTTATCAGCGATTCGTTCCTAAAATCAACCAGCTTTACGGCAGCACAACTACCATCTTTGAGTCTGATGATATAGACCCTTTCCGACGGAGTATATATGGGCGGCATAATGCTGATATCAACATCGAGCCACTTCGACAACTCAGCATTAACCATACAGTCGTGATACTTGATATTGTTATTTATCATATCGGACATATCCACTGCAACCTGTCCCATCTGGTCTTTGACATACTCTCCGGCTGGGAGTGATTCGCTGCCGAGCAGCTCGTCCAATGTACGATAGTTTGTCTCGATCACTTCGCCGCTGTTGGTTTTGGCATCATAACGATGCACGGCTATATCCCAATTTTGCGGTTGTCTATCGTTCAACACCTGGGTAGAATCAATCCGCCTTGAGTGGAAATCTATATAGACCCAACGAACATAACTTGTTGCGTCTATATATATTTGGCCTCGGTTGGTGAGTGTGTCAAATTTTACGAATCCGTTTTTGTCGTTTTCCGATATTGGTTCATCATACAAATCATCAAACAGTCCATTACACGAAGAGAGTGATAATAATATCACTCCCCTCAATAATAATTTATGTAATGACAATTTCATCTAAGATGCAATTATTTCTTTTCCAACGAAATCATAACGTTGATTGCAAACGGCATATTACCCGGAGTAACCATCAACGTGAGTTCGACTTCGCCACTGATGTTGTATGTACCTGTCATTTTGCACGAATACTCTACATTGTTGTGGACAAACTCAAAATCAGGCGTTGTAATCAGAGCAATCTTGTCGTTTACGCTATTTATGCTACAATTAGCAATTTCGAATGACGGCATTGTAAAGTGTCCCGAACCAAACCCCTCGATTTGAATCTTCAATGATTTTTCTGAAACCGAAGTTATTGTTGCTGTTGTGTTATATTCGCCAACATTTTGTTCTCCCTCACCAGTCTCTACAACCATCTTAGCCTTACCTCCATAAGTACCAGCCACAACACTTGCAGTTATATCATTATCATCGCTATTACTGCAAGAAACAAAACCCAATGCAACAGAGAGCATTGCCACAATTGAAACCAAAAATTTCTTCATCTTCATTAATGTTTTTATTGTTAAAAAAATTTCTCGCAAATTTACGAACATTATTTTGGATTAACAATATGTTTTTTTATACTAAATATGATTTTTACTCTTTCATTACAATTCTGAGTGTTCGGCGAGTTCGCTGCACAAGGAATGCTTCTTCCGAATCTGCGTACTTCGAGAACAGATTCTGGTCATAACCTCTGATGGTGAGCAGCTGCATATTGCTGTTGTATGCAACCTTGTACTCCATTCTCAGCTGGTCAATCAGTCGGTCCAAATGGCGAGACCAATCGACACAAACGGTCAGGCTCACTGCCGAACTCTGAATCATATTGATTTTGATTCGATACTGTCCTATCTGCGAAAATATTTCAGAGAGATTATCCTCCAACACGAACGACAGGTCATTCGGGCGAATCGAAATCAACACCTGATTGTGTTTTAGAATCATTATCGGCACATCTATTCTGCCCGTAGCCTCGGCACATATCACGCTACCCTCTTCTTCGGGGTGAGCAAACGGCTTGACATACAGAGGAATATCGTTATTCTGCAACGGCTTGATAGTCTTCGGGTGAATAACCTGCGCACCACTATGCGACAATTCGACAGCATCGAGATAGCTGAGTACTGGAATCTTTACCGTATTGTCAAAGTATTTCGGGTCGGCGTTCAGTATCCCCGGCACATCTTTCCAGATGGTGACCGACTCGGCACCCAGAACGCTTGCCACCACTGCAGCAGAGTAGTCTGACCCCTCACGGCCTAATGTTGTGGTATCGCCCGCAAAATTGGCTCCGATAAAGCCCTGACCGACGATTACCCTGCTATTGTGCATAGCAAGCTCATCATTCAGTCGTCGCGCAGTCTGTTCGAAATTTACGCCTGCCTCGCGGAAACGGCTATCGGTAACCAGCAACTTGCGCATATCGACCCAATGGTTTTCCACACCACCATTGAGATTAAGGTAGTTAGAGATGATTATTGTCGAAAACAATTCTCCGAACGAGACGATTCTGTCATAGAACTTATCGAAATCATCTCGTTCAGAAGATTTTTCTATTATGGTCAACATCTCATCGGCAAAGGACTCCAGAGTCTGTTTTGCCTTTGGTTGCTGAGTTTCGGAAAAGAGCTCATCAATTATCTGGTTGTGATAGTCCACCACCTCGCACCAACGCTCGTGAGCCTGCTGGTTGCGATTGGCCATAAACGCCTCGTGCACTCGCTCAAGGGCATTTGTAGTCTTGCCCATAGCCGAGATAATCACAAAGATGCGCTCTGAGCTGTTTCTCAGAATCGACGCTATATTTTTTACACCATCGGCATCTTTGACTGATGCTCCTCCGAACTTGTAGACTTTCATTTTAGTATCTATAATGGTCAGCTTTGAACGGTCCCTCTACGGGTACTCCGAGATAATCAGCCTGCTTTTGAGTAAGGGTAGTCAATTCTACTCCCAACTTTTCAAGGTGCAGTCTTGCTACCTCTTCGTCCAGCTCCTTAGGCAATCTGTAAACACCCACTTCGCGGCGGTTCTGCCACAAATCGAGCTGAGCCAAAACCTGATTGGTAAATGAATTACTCATAACAAATGACGGGTGTCCCGTAGCACAGCCGAGGTTCACCAGACGACCCTCTGCCAGAATAAAGATAGAGTGTCCGTCGCTGAATGTGTATTTATCAACCTGAGGTTTGATTTCCAATTTTGTTATTCCCGGATAAGCATTAAGTTCAGCCATTTGGATTTCGTTGTCGAAGTGGCCGATGTTGCAGACAATCGCCTGGTCCTTCATTGCAGCCATATGTTCGGCAGTAATGATGTCGCAGTTTCCGGTCGTAGTAACATAGACATTACCTTCAGCCAGACAGTTTTCGAGGCGTTTCACTTCGAATCCCTCCATAGCAGCCTGCAACGCGCAAATCGGGTCAATTTCAGTCACAATAACACGTGCGCCGTAAGCTCTCATACTGCGAGCACAACCTTTACCCACGTCGCCGTATCCACAGACTACCACAACTTTACCTGCAATCATCACGTCCGTAGCTCGCTTAATACCGTCAGCCAAAGATTCTCTACAACCATAAAGATTATCAAACTTGCTCTTTGTAACCGAGTCGTTCACATTGATAGCCGGAATCATCAACTCGCCACGTTCTGCCATTTGGTAGAGTCGGTGAACTCCCGTAGTAGTCTCTTCAGAAACACCAACCCAATCCTCTACCGTTCGGTGCCATTTTTGTGGGTCTTCAGCCAACAGCGCCTTGAGCGTATCCTTAATCACGCTCTCTTCGTGGCTTGATGCAGGTTCATTAATCCACTGCGAACCGTTTTCTGCCTGGAAACCCTTGTGAATAAGCAGCGTAGCATCGCCACCATCGTCCACGATAAGTTGTGGTCCCTTGCCTCCGGGGAAGCTCAAAGCCTGAGCCGTGCACCACCAATACTCCTCGAGCGACTCGCCCTTCCACGCAAAGACGGGTACTCCCGCAGCAGCAATTGCCGCAGCCGCGTGGTCCTGAGTCGAGAAGATATTGCAACTGCACCAACGCACATCTGCACCGAGGTCAACGAGTGTCTCAATCAGCACGGCAGTCTGAATGGTCATATGCAGTGAGCCCATAATGCGCACTCCATTGAGTGGTTTTTGACCTTCATATTTTTTGCGTACTGCCATCAATCCCGGCATTTCGTGTTCAGAGATTTCTATTTCGCGGCGGCCAAATTCAGCCAAATCCATATCTGCCACTTTATATGGCAAAGTGTTGTCTAAAAACATATTATTTATTTTTTTTCTGATTATTGATTCATCACTTGCGATTGCATTTTTCAGTTGCTCCAAGCCATCGAATTTAGCCTCGGGACGAATAAACTCAAGCAGCTCGACTCCGACTCGGCAACCATAAATATTCTCATTGAAGTCGAACAGATGAGCCTCGACAACGACTCCTCGCCCATCGTTAAGCGTGGGTCTCGAGCCGACGTTAATCATAGCATAATATCGGGCACCTTTGACGGCAACAATTCCCAACCATACTCCCAGCGGAGGGGTACATTCACATTGGACATTGGCAGTCGGGAATCCGATTTGATGTCCTATCTTGTTACCTTCTTTGACAATACCTTCAAATTGCATCTCTATACTCTGAAAAATACAGTGCAAAGATACTCAAAAAGAAGCAATAACTATCAAACTACGATACGAAATTAGCCACACAACGGTGCAAAATCGGGTTGCGCAGACTCAATGTCTGGAGACCGAATCATATATCTTAAGTGCCAATATTCTCACGCCAAGCAATCCCACAAAGGTAATCAACACATCAAGCAAAACAAAAAGAAACAGTTGTGAACCGAACATTACCACGAATCCCTTCACCGAAAATATCAGGACTATCAAAGCGAAAAAACCATTCTTCAGCAGCGCAGCTACAAACAATCGCCACGCATCGCTCAGCTTTGAGTGACTCAATACGCCACGCCTGCCTTTCATTATGCAGAACGAAATTGCCGAAAGAAACACCATCATCAGGGTCAACCGCGAAACAAGTCTTTGACCCAATTCAAAGAAGGAATAGTAGTTGGTCAAGCCGAACGACACAGCCGTAGCTGCAACAGACACCAACATATCTGCTGCAAAGATAGCTTCGTGGCTCAGGATTTTTTGTTGTATTGATTTCATCTTAAACAAAGTCTTGGCACAAAGGTAATAAAAAGTTCTATGCAGCTTGATGAAGTTTCTTTTTTATCAAAAAAAATTCTACCTTTGTAGAAAAATAGTTTGATATGATATTACTGATTTTAGGAATTTTCTTCACTATCGGACTGCTGCTTTCATTGGTATTCAGATTTATGCTCGGCATATTTACATTTATTCTGACCGCAATGGCAGTCATCTCCTGGGTACTGTTCTTTATCCTATGCTAAAAGAAAAAAGTCTGCACCGCCCAGGTGTAGACTTTTTCTCTTATTGACAAACAAATTCTGCTCAATTAGCAATTAATCTTATCGATTCTACGTTGGTGACGACCGCCCTCGAACTCCTCATTCAGGAATGTATCAACAATCTCGATTGCAGTTTTCTCGTCAACAAATCGCGCTGGTATCGAGCACACATTGGCATTGTTATGGTTACGCGCCAACTTTGCCAACTCGGGCTGCCAACACAGCGCAGCACGGATATCACGATGTTTATTCAGAGTCATTGAGATACCGTTACCGCTACCGCACAATGCGATTCCTACGTTGCACTTTCCAGCGACTACGGCCTCGGCCAGATTGTGAGCAAAATCGGGATAATCGCAACTCTCTTCAGACATTGTTCCAAAGTCTGTGATTGCATAACCCTCGCCCATAAGATACTCAACGAGCATCTCTTTCATCTGATAACCGGCGTGATCGCAAGCAAAACCGATAGTGATTTGTTTTTTCATTATTCGGCTTTTTGTTCAGATTTTGTTTCGGTTTCTTTTGCAGCCTCGCCAGCCTTGTTTTCGCCGTTAGCCGGGAATTGGAACTGTTGAGAACCTTGACCTTGATTCATCAGTTCTTTAGCGATTTCGCTCTTTGAACTGTCAATTTTGTTCTTAGGGATTGCCATTGTTGCACCTACGCTCAGAATCACGATTGCGATAGCCATTGTCCAAGTGAACTTTTCGAGTTTATCGGTTGTCTCTCTAACACCAATAACTTGGTTTGACACACCGAAATTCGCAGCCATTCCGCTTTTGGGATTTTGCACCAAAACTGCCAAGATAAGCAACAAGCTGGCAAGTACAATCAATACAATCAGCAAGATAAAGATAGTCATTGTTTTAAATTTTTCAGTTATTTTTTCTTGTTTATTTTTTCAATTAATCCTGCAAAGTAAGCACTTTTTTTTGGAAATTTCAAAATTAATTGGCGATAAATTTCCACTGCTTTATCAAAGTGACCCTGTTCGACAAATATTTGAGCCAGGGCTTCGGTTGCCAATTCGTCAGTCAGACGGTTTGCCTCAGCAGACATATCCTGCTCATTGACAGCATTTTGAGACGGCGTAATAGTAAAATTATCCATTCCCAGAAACGAATCAATTATGTCAAACGAACCAAACTTTTTGAATATCTCCGAATTGACATTTTGCATAATAATTTTCGAATCGGGACGATAATTAAGCCCCAATTGCAACGATTTTTTCTGTTGGCGATATTTTTCGGGACTATTTTTCGAATGTCTCAAAGCCACAAGTTTTCCGAGATAAAACCACGGATAACGTTCGACCAACTCTTCCACTTGGTTTTCAGACAGGCTGTCAATATTCGAAGGCGTTGAAATCAGTTCAACAAATTCCATAACCCACTACCAATTAGAAACCGCAGCATTAAAAATATCGTCTACCAATTTTTCCACGATTTCGGGAATCAGCGTAGACTCAACCTCCTGCAACAGTTTATTGCTATCATACTCTGCATACTGAGAGAAGGTCTTTGTGTAGTTCAATTTGCTGTCAAATTTATTTGTAAACTTAACTTTCACGGTGATAGTCAGCCTGTTGAGCTGAGCATATTCGTCACCCGAAATTGAAGATGCCGATGAACTATAACCCGTAATTTCGCCCTCGAATGCCAAGTCGCCATCTTCTTCGACAAGACTCAGACGGGTCTGTTTCATAAATCTGTCCTGCAGCGCATCGGTCAGCGTAGGGCTGAGAATCGGAGCCACCAACGGAGCATTATTCGGAAAATAAGCTATGCTCACTGTTTTAGCATCTGGTGAGATTGACGCTCCGGTAAACGAGTATTTCACTTTGCAACCGCCCAGCAAAAATGCAACTGCCAACAACGGGAGTATAAATTTCAGTTTTCTAATATTCATCATCATTGATATTCAATTCTTTAATCTTTCTGTACAATGTTCTTTCGGACATAAACAAATCCTGAGCAGCCATTTTTCGTCTGCCACCGTTTCGTCTCAGTGCATTGAGTATGGCCTCTCTCAGAGCCTCGTCTTTACTTTGAGGTTTCGAGATTTGTTCATCTGTAACCTCCTGAGAATCTATAAATTCGTGCGCATTATTTGGTTGCGTATTATGGCTTATAACCGACGGCAGCAGTGTCTGAGGCTGAATCATACGATGTTGTTCATAGCTGGCATTTCGCTGTAACAGTTCGAGCAACATCGACTTCATATCGCTCATCTCGCTTCTCATCTCGAACAGCACCTTATACAGCAACTCTCTGTCCGAATTTGTTGCAGCCGAGTGCTCAGAGTGCAGAACGGGCACATAACTATGCTGATAATTGGGCAGATATGCAGCCAGAATTTCAGCCGAAATCATACGTGATTCTTCTACTGCCGAGATTTGTTCGGCAACATTTTTCAGCTGGCGCACATTTCCGGGCCAATCATAACTTCTCATCACCTCGACAGCCTCGGCATCGAGCGTGATTCCCGGCATCTTGTATGTCACCGCCACATCTGCTGCAAACTTTCTGAACAACAACGGAATATCCTCGCGACGCTCCCTCAGAGGCGGAATCGAGATAGGCACCGTATTCAATCGGTAGTATAGGTCTTCGCGGAATCGACCATCAGTAATGGCTCGGGTCAAATCCGAATTCGTAGCTGCCACGACTCTCACATTGACCTTCATCGGTTTAGATGCTCCCACGCGGATGATTTCGCCTGTCTGCAACACTCTCAGCAATCTGACCTGAGTAGACAGCGGCAATTCGCCCACCTCATCGAGGAAGATTGTTCCGCCATTGGCCTCCTCGAAGTATCCCTTGCGCGACTCGGTAGCTCCCGTAAACGAACCCTTTTCGTGTCCGAACAGTTCCGAATCTATTGTTCCTTCGGGAATTGCGCCACAGTTTACGGCTATGTATTTTGAGTGTTTTCGAGGACTATTTGCGTGGATTATCTGTGGAAAAAACTCTTTCCCCACACCGCTTTCGCCTGTGATGAGCACAGACAAATCTGTCGAAGCAACACGTACCGACACCTCAATGGCGCGGTTCATCAACTCATTATTACCTATTATTCCGAACTTTTGTTTTACTCCGAGAATATCCATTATTACCAGCAAACTTTGCGCAAAGATACTCATAATTTCAGAAATATAAAACTTGCCGGGAGAGGTTTTTATTGCAGCCAAAAATAATTTTGTATCTTTGCGACGTTTTTCCTTCAATGGTCAATTTTTCAGACAATGAGCAAATACAGAAGTTGGGTTTTACCAATTGCAATTGTGGCAGGAATATTTTTTCACGAATATTTTTCGATGATTAATGTTCTGATTCCATATTTGATATTCACAATTTTGTTATTGAACTTTAGTTCGTTTAGTCTCAGACGATTCCGAGTGACCGGAATGGATATCTTTTTTATGATATTTCAAGCCGCAGTCAGTATGGGTCTCTACCTGATATTCAGTCCGCTGAACGAAGTCTTTGCTCAGGGTCTGCTGGTTGGCATCATCTGTCCCGTAGCAGCATCGGTTGCTGCCGTAGCCTGCATACTCGGAGCCGACATTGAACGCGTAACCACCTACACCCTGCTGGGCAATCTTATGGTAGCCATCGTTGCACCTATATATTTCTCATTTGTGGGCAATAATGTCGATATGCCATTTTTCGAATCATTTGGGCTTATTCTGTCAAAGATATTTCCCATCATTGTGCTGCCTATGATTGTCAACATAGTGATAAAGCGTTTTGCTCCACGCGCAAATCAATTTTTGGTCAAGAGTCGCAAACTCTCGTTTTACCTCTGGGCGGTAGCTCTGATGATTACAATCGGCAAGACTATCGGATTTATCTTCACAAGCGGACATACTCACCCGACTTTGATATTTGAATTGTCTTTAGCCTCGGCCATAATGTGCGCCATACAGTTCTGGATTGGAAAAAAGGTGGGCATAAAATATGGCGACAAGGTTGCTGGAGGTCAGAACTTAGGACAGCGAAACTCGGCATTGGGCATCTGGTTAGCCTACACCTATCTCGACCCGTTGTCATCAATTTTTCCGGCTTCGTATTCAATCTGGCAGAATTTGTACAACAGCTACCAGCTATACTGCCACGACAAGAAATCAAAATAATAATACCACACAAAAAACAACCCCGCTTGACTGAATCAAGCGGGGCTTTTGTTCATAATACATTGAATATGATTAGTCTACGAATTGCATTTTGTAATACTTAGCAGTCAGCTTTTCACCCGTAGCGCGTTCAATCATATCGTTCCACTCATAGCGCATACCCACGTTGAAAATCTTATCCACGAACCACTTGCCAACCTCTTTGTTGCCAATGTAGCATTCCGAATCATAATCGTCTGAACCTACGATATTGGCAGTGATGTAGTAGTGCATTTGTGATGCGAAGATTTCGCCCAGCAGGTAGTTATGATAGTAGCACGGATAGAGTGCAATGTGAATCTTCGATGCCCAATCGGGTTCGTTGCGACCTTCGGGCTTGGTCATCATCTGATATTTTTCGACCAGCGTCCACCACAGAGCATTCAAATCCTGGTCGGGATTAGCATACATCGACTCTTCAAAGCGATAAACCACCTGCACCCAGCGGCTCATCACCAGCTGTTGCAGACGTGTCGACTTAACGCAAGCATCGGCAATCGACGCCTTTTCTTCATCGCTGAGTCCCAACATCTTCTGCATCCACTCAGGATTACGCGAGAAACGTCCGAACAGTTCGGCAATAGCCTCCGTTGTGAACGTGTGCGCAGCCTCTCTCAAGAAGAACGGGTTATTCGGATTGTCGTGTCCCTTAGCGTATGCAGCGTGACCAAACTCGTGCAACATAGTACCCATCCAGGTTTCGTTATCGACGATGTTACACATAACTCGCACATCGCCTGCGCCGTCAATTGCAGTACAGTATGCGTGCTGATTCTTGCCCTCTTTCGG
>JAZOQL010000112.1:0-3871 GCA_045656065.1 Rikenellaceae bacterium
ACCAAAACACTCTGTATATTGCTAATTCGTAACCCAATACATATTCAACCAAAAGGTCGTTATTCATTCTCAATAATTTAGACCTTTTTCGTAACTTCTTACCACAAATTTACATATATTTTTCATTTGTTGCAATGCTTAATCAAAAAAACATTACGCATTGGATTTATTTTACAATCCAGTATCCGAGTGCAGTCAGTGCGAGTCCGACAATCAGACTTGTGGCTACGTATCCGACAAAGCTGCCGATATTGCCATTTTGTGCCATTTGCAGACTCTCGTTGGCAAAGGTCGAGAATGTAGTAAATCCGCCGCAGACTCCTGTCGTAAGCATCAGACACCACCCGCTCGATGGCGAACTATATTTGCTAAAGAGTGCGAATATTGCGCCTATTGCAAAGCAACCCAGTAGGTTTACTGCCAGAGTCCCCCACGGAAAACCTTTGCTGCAATACTCTCTCATAAGTGTAGAAATACCGTAGCGAAGTGCTCCTCCGACGAAACTTCCAAGACCGACTATCAATAGCGATTTCAACATAGCAAACTATTTTAGTAAGGGTAGCTCACTCCGCTGAGGAACAGCCCTTGAGGTTGAGCCGATGCTGATGCTGCACAGCGGTCTTTTGTGTCGATTATCTTCTGGAATTGTTCGATAGTCAATTTGCCGCGACCAACTTCTATCAGTGTGCCTACTACGGCACGAACCATATTGCGCAGAAAACGGTTTGCTTCGATGGTGAATACCAGCATATTGTCCTCCCGCAGCACCCATTTCGCGTGGGTTACGTTGCAGATGTTGGTCTTGTTGTCCGAGTGCAGCTTGCAGAACGAGGTAAAATCTTCGGTTGTGAGCAACAACTCCGCAGCACGATTCATCTTTTCGATATCCAACTCTCCACTGTAGTGCATTGATGTGTGCCTTGCGAATGGATTTTTTCGCAGCGATACGTAATAGTCATAACGGCGGCTTATTGCGTCAAATCGTGCGTGTGCATCATCGGCCACTCTGCGCAGCCCCAAAATCGAGATGTCGTGCGGCAAGATGCAGTTCAGGTGGTAGACGAAATCATCGCTCTTAGCCTCGAGTTCGCGCGGAGAGTCGAAGTGTGCCACGTAGTACGAGGCGTGAACACCCGTATCTGTGCGACCCGCGCCAACGATGGGTGTTGCAGTACCCAACAATTTTGACAGAGCCTCTTCGATTGTCTGCTGCACCGAGGGCTGTTCGGGTTGAGTCTGCCAGCCACAGTATGCGCTGCCCAGATATTGCAGCGTGAGAAAATATCTTGCCATTATTTCAGTGATTTTGAAACGCATTGCCACAGGACTACGCCAGCCGAAACCGATACATTGAGCGAATGTTTTGTCCCCCATTGCGGAATTTCCACTGCACGGTCGCACAAATTTACAACCTCTTGGTCTACACCTTTGACTTCGTTGCCCAAGATGAGTCCGCAGCCTGTTGGGGCAGGCTCAAAATTCTCGAGCGAACAAGCCCCTTCGACCTGTTCTACGGCGACCACTTCGTAGTTCATTTCTCGGAGTGCGGCTACAGCCTCGACCGTAGTCTGAAATTTTTTCCAGGGAATGGTCAGTTCTGCACCCAGCGCAGTTTTATGAATTTCGCGGTCGGGTGGGGTAGCTGTAATGCCACACAGCCAAATCTCCTCTATGGCGAATGCATCTGCAGTTCTGAACAGCGAACCCACGTTGTTCGAGCTGCGTATATTGTCGGCTATCAGGATTATTCGACGTTTTGCAATATCTGCAAACTCCTCTGCCGAGACTCTGTTCAGGTCTTTATTCTCAATTTTTTTCATAGCGAATCTTAATTCGGAATGCAATTAAATCGTAAAATTATGTGCAAATATACAACTTTTTGTCCGAGTGTGGAATCGCTTGACATATAAATAAAGGAGTCCGCCTCGCTGGGGCGGACTCACAGTCTTTACTATCTGTTCGGTAAATTGTTATTTCACCTCTTCGAAATCGACATCAGTTACGTTTTGGTCTTGACCTTGACCCTGAGCACCCTGGTTAGGTTGTTGTTGAGCTCCGGCTTGTTGTTGCTGAGCGTAGATGTCCTGTGATGCAGCATTCCAAGCGTTGTTCAACTCTGCAGTATATTTGTCTACGTCTGCGATGTTCTGAGCCTTGTGAGCCTCTTTCAGAGCGTTCATAGCAGTTTCGATTGCCGTACGTTTGTCTGCCGGAATCTTATCGCCATACTCTTTGAGTTGTTTTTCAGTTGAGAAAATCATCGAGTCTGCAGCATTCAGTTTGTCAATACGTTCTCTCTCTTCTTTATCTTTAGCCTCGTTAGCCTTAGCTTCGTCCTTCATTCTTTGGATTTCAGCGTCGGTCAGACCAGATGAAGCCTCGATTCTGATTTTTTGTTCCTTGCCTGTGCCCTTATCTTTAGCAGAAACGTTCAGGATACCGTTGGCGTCGATGTCGAATGTAACTTCGATTTGAGGCACGCCACGCGGAGCTGATGGAATACCGTCCAGGTGGAATCGACCGATAGTCTTGTTGTCGCGAGCCATCGGACGTTCGCCTTGCAAGATGTGGATTTCAACTGATGGTTGATTGTCTGCCGCAGTTGAGAATACCTCTGACTTGCGAGTCGGGATAGTTGTATTAGCGTCGATGAGTTTTGTGAATACGCCACCCAGAGTTTCGATACCCAGCGAGAGCGGAGTAACGTCGAGCAACAATACGTCCTTAACTTCACCTGTGAGCACACCGCCTTGGATTGCAGCACCGATAGCTACAACTTCGTCAGGGTTCACGTTCTTAGACGGAGCCTTGCCGAAGAACTCCTTAACAACCTCTTGGATTGCAGGGATACGAGTCGAACCACCCACGAGGATAACTTCGTCGATTTGAGACGTTGTGAGGTTTGCATCTTGCAGTGCTTTGCGACACGGCTCGATTGTAGCCTGAATCAGGTGGTGAGCCAGCTGTTCGAACTTAGCACGAGTCAGAGTCATCACCAAGTGCTGAGGAATACCATCAACAGGCATAATGTAAGGCAGGTTGATTTCAGTAGATGTTGAGCTTGACAACTCGATTTTAGCCTTTTCAGCAGCCTCTTTCAGACGTTGCAGCGCCATCGGATCTTTTCTCAGGTCGATGTTGTGTTTAGCAATGAAGTCTTCAGCCAACCAGTTGATGATGACTTGGTCGAAGTCGTCGCCACCCAGGTGAGTGTCACCATTTGTAGATTTTACTTCAAATACGCCGTCGCCGAGTTCGAGGATAGAGATATCGAATGTACCGCCACCCAAGTCATAAACTGCGATTTTCATCTCTTTGTTAGTCTTGTCCAGACCGTATGCCAAAGCTGCAGCAGTAGGTTCGTTGATGATACGCTTAACGGTCAGACCTGCAATTTCGCCAGCCTCTTTTGTAGCTTGACGTTGCGAGTCAGAGAAGTATGCCGGAACGGTGATAACTGCTTCGTGAACCTCTGTGCCGAGGTAATCTTCTGCAGTCTTTTTCATCTTTTGCAGAACCATTGCCGAAATCTCTTGCGGAGTGTATTCTCTTTGGTCGATTTCTACAGCCGGAGTGCCGTTTTTGCCTCTTACTACTTTATAAGGTACGCGACCCACTTCGCTTGAAATCTTGTCGAAAGGTTCGCCCATAAAGCGCTTGATAGAGTAGATTGTACGTTGCGGATTGGTGATAGCCTGACGTTTAGCAGGTTCGCCAACTTTGCGTTCGCCATTTTCAGTGAAAGCTACAACCGAAGGAGTAGTTCTGTGTCCTTCGCTGTTAGGGATAACAACTGCTTCGTTACCCTCCATTACGGCAACACACGAGTTGGTGGTGCCTAAGTCAATACCGATAATTTTTGCCATCGTTT
>JAZOQL010000113.1:0-10035 GCA_045656065.1 Rikenellaceae bacterium
TGGTTTGAAACAGAAGTCGGCATAAATCTCGGCGAACTGCCTACCTGCGTAGGCTGCGAGTTTTTCGCTTTTGAAGGCGAGCCGAGAGCCGCCGACCGTGTGCGAGCTCGAAGATGCGTTAAACGCGTGCGCATAAACGAGACCGTAGTACGCATCCGCATTGTTACCACCACGACCAACCACACGGCTTTTATCCTCGGCAGATAGTTTGTCGTACTGCTCTTTGGTGATTAGGTCGTACCAAAAATACCAACGGCGTTCGCCCTTTGTGAATTGAGGCTCCCAACCCTCGTTGAGAGCTGCTGTGATGATACGGAGTTGGAGGTATGCCACCAAATCATAGTCGTTCATATCGTGTTGGTGGATATGCGACACATAGCCGTCATAGGCTTTTACGAATGGGTGCTCAGAGCCGAGTTCACGACAAGCATCGGCAAATGTCTTGATGCGCTCTGTTACGTCCTGTGGCTTCTCATCTACGAGGGTGAGTACACCATCAACCCATTTTGCAACTTTCCCTACGGGGATTTCGATTTCTACTTTCTTGGTCTTGTTTTCCATACTGTTGTTTGTTTTAATTGGTTTGAAAATTCTTTTGATAATGATTAAAGTGTTCATTGTTTGTTGGTTTTATGTTCAAAGTGAGGACACGACTTTAATTTCTCCTTGTATGCAGGAGGTATCCACCATAATGGTTCATCGGGTGGGTCGGGCAGATAGCGTCTGCACTCCTGGCGAATTGGGCAAGTAACGCCCGAACAGTAACTGTAATCTTTGTTCATAAATCACTTGTTTATAGGTTTGCGAAATGATTGCTCCGTGCCGAAGTTGATGATGTGCATCATTTCTCGGAAGCGGTCGGCAATACGTTCATCGTAGTAAGTTGCTATTTCTGCTGCTGTAAGGTTGGACGATGCCAACGTGCAGAACTGCTCCTCATATCGGAAAGAGATAATATCCATAGCCGCCGTAACGAAGTCGCCGTAGTGTATGCTTTCCTTTGGCTCTTGACCGAGGTCGTCAATGGCGAGTATCTCAATGGTGCGTAGCCTCTTGAACTTGTACACATCGCTTTCATTCTCACGTGTGGGATTGTTGTATGCCTTTGCAAGCAATACGAGTTCCTTTGCCGTGATGAACGTGTAGCCACGTACCGGGTAATCGTCCTGTCGGCTACTCCAACCCTCATCGGAGCGGAGCAAGTTCGTGAGGTTTTGCAAGGCACGGAGAATGGTTGTCTTTCCATTGCCTGCACCGCCACAGAGGAACAGCCCGAATGTGGAGTCTTGCGAGGTCAGCCACTTGGCAATGTCCCACAGGTGCTGTTTATACTCTTGCGTTTCGATAAATACACGATGACGGCTCACAACCTCGGCTTTGCACGCAGCATAGAGCATTGCATATACCTGTTGAGGTGTGTATGGCAATCTAAAACGTGTCGCCGTACGTTTTCGGCTCATCAGGTGAGAGAACATTTCCTCTACGTTGATTTCGTCCTTTGGATTTAGCGTTATCATCTTCTTTCTTTTTGTTTCTATTCACTATGCGTAACCACGAATTGAAATGCTGTTTTGCATCAGCCAATGATTGGTGTCCTCGTTCTTTGCCGTCTGCCACACATTGCACACGAAAATCATCGAGGCTGTTACGTAGCAGTTCTATGTTCATCGAGTGGAGGACTTGCAAACCATCGAGCCAAACTTCATCTGCTTTCAGTTTCTCAATCTCTTGGTCGAGCGTTAGCGAATAAGGTTCGTAACGTGGTGGTGTGTCTTGTTTATCAGTCTCTTTCTTCGGTTGATTGTTTGCCTGCCTATGATTACGTGGTTGTCTTGGTGCTTGCGGTGCAAGCAGACTGTAATCTGTGATTTTACACACCCGGCGGCATTGAATACATATACGACTGTATCTCTCTTGAATACCCTTTGATGTAAGCACTCCCTCCGCATCGAACAGTTCCTTTGAAAACAACCCGAGTGACAGGCAGGTCTTTATAACCTCCAATACATACGCCTCGTCAAAGCCCGTTAGTTCCGAGCAGATGAAAGGCAACTCTTCGTCCCACTCGATGTAATACCCATTCTTGTAGATGTTACAGAGCAGCAGAGCATATATCGAAATGGCTTTACCACCTTGATACTTGATTAGTTTTCTTATCTTTATGTCGCTGAAAATATCTATATCCATCGGAAAGTATTCCAGCCCTATTTTTGAAGTTCGTGCCATAGAGAGTTATTCGTTTTTCAAATAGTCGTCCACCTCACGTTTGAAATCGTCAAAGGAACGACACACCACATATTTGTACTCGCTGTCAGCACAGACGATGTTCTGCCAAGCCTTTTGGCTGTCTCGCTGTCTGCCTTTGAGTGTTTTCATTTCAATGAGCAAAGCACCATAATCACGGTTGCTTTTCAAGAGGATGAGGTCTGCCACTCCTGCCACAACTCCCTCGGCTTTCAGTTTTGCCGCCGTAGTCGCATCACGTCTGCCGCCATTTGGAACGGCGAACAGTCTGCCGTGAAGCCGTGGATATTGGAGGGAGAACCACCGCACACACTCACATTGTATGCGGTGTTCCTCGTCCTTGTGCACCTTTCGAGTTTTGACAGCGTTCTTTTTAGCCATCAACTCATCGAAAGTCATTCTATTCGCTGACATTGCTTCAGCGATTGTTACTTTACTTTTCGTCATACTTTGCAGGGTAATAATCCAATATCTGTGTCTCGACAATGGAAACTATTTCGTAATCTGCCATTGTTCCTTTCATACCCTCAATGAAGCGGTCGTATGCGTTCTTGAAGTCCGAAGCCTGTACGAGAATGAAACTGTTGGTCTTTTTCTCGGCTCCGCTCTTTTCATCAAGGGTGATGAACGAAACCTTTACCTTGTAGTAGCGGTCTGCCGACACATCTTCGGAGAGCATCAGTTCAGAAATACGAGGCTTAACGATTTGGGGAATGCTAAATTCGCCACTGATGTAGGGTTTCAGTTCCTCGATAGTTCTTGCCTCGGCTTCTGTAAATGAGAGCGCATCAAAAAGATACTGTTCGCTTACTGTCTTGTTGAGTCCGTTTTCCATTGTCTTATCGTAGCGGACTGTCGAAAGGAAATAGTTTACCATCATTCTTTCAAGTTCATACGGTTTTTCAATTCTTTGCTTAACACGAGTTTGGCGGTGTTCTGTGCCGGAATGCTGACAACAGTACCCTTGCTGATGTTGCGAGCCTTTTTAGGGGCTGTGGTAACTGCCTTGATTGTTGCAAAGCCACGAATGAACACACTCTCACCCTTTGCGAGTGAACTGCTGATAGCCTCTACCACGCTTTCGGTGGCGGCGATTGCCTGTGAACGACTTAAAGTCGTGTTGTTGATTACGTAATCAACGATGTCATTTTTCTTCATTTTGAATTGAATTAAAGGTGAATAATTTCTTTTCTAACTTCTTTATCATTTGTCGTATAACCCACGCACGGCAGTTGTTGCGTTGTCCGGGCAGGGTGTCATATACTTTGGCAGCATCATCGAAATACTTGATAATCTTCTGCACGTCTGTCTTGCATATATCCATTATCCCGATGTGTTGAGGAAGAGATTTACCAACTCATCGAAGTACATTTCATCGGTTGGTATATCATCGTCCGAGTTCATTATTTCACTTGCAATGGACTTCTTGCGGTGTATGAGGTTGTAAATGGTGTGGTCGATTGTGCCACGCCCGAGCAGGTAGTAACAGGTTACGTTGTCTTTCTGACCTATGCGGTGCGCTCTGTCCTCACATTGGCAGCAGTCGGCATAAGTCCAAGCCAATTCAATGAATGCCACGTTTGATGAGGCTGTAAGTGTCAGTCCAACTCCGGCAGCTTTGATTGAACAGATGATGAGGTTTACATCGGGGTTGTTCTGGAACGCATCGACAGATGCCTGTTTGTTTACCATACTATCACGTCCTGTAACCGTTACCGCACGAGGGAAGACCTTTTGCAGTTCGTCCACAATCTCGTGAAGCGAGCAGAACACAATGAGTTTCTTTCCGCTATCAAGGAATGTTCGGATAAAATCGACCGCCTGTGCTATCTTGCCTTTGGTGGCCAAGGAACGCAACGTCATAAAGCGAACAAGTGCTTCCATACGCATTTTGCGGCGTATCTCCCAATCGGTACACTCGGTGTACTCCTGCAAGTATGCGGCAAGGTCGGCGGCAGCAAGGTTGTATTCCTTATCATTGGAAATCTCCACGTACAAGTCCACTCGTGTTTTGTCGGGCAACTGCGGCAGCACCTTTGCTTTCTCTCGGCGTATCATACAGGTATCGTACAACTGCTTTGAAAGAACGGACAGAGGAACGGCAGGAACGGCGGTCTTGTCTTTGGGGTCGGTGCAGTAGTCCGCCATAAACTTGGCACGTCCTCCGAACTCGCCTATGCGGTCCAATATGGAAAGTTGGGCGATTAAATCCTCGGGGCGATTGACAACAGGTGTACCCGAAAGGAGTATGCGATATTCCTTGCCAACGGACAAACCTTTGGTGAAGATTGTCTGCTGTGCTGAGGGGTCTTTCACACGGTGGCTCTCATCTATGATGATTGATTTGAACTGCTGCATCTGCGGACAGAACACTACGTCTTTCAGTCGGAACTGCTTGCCGCCCTTGATGTCCCACACGAAGTATTTGCGCAGGCTCTCATAATTGACGATGGCGACCTGATGCACGCCCATTGAGAGAAGATAACCCCACGTGGTGCGGACGTTATTGTCAAGCACAAGTGCGCTCTTATCGGTGAATTTCTCAAACTCACGTTGCCAATTGATTTTGAGTGATGACGGACAGATAACGAGGCAGGGGTATGCTCTTGCTGTATCGACTATGCCAATGCTCTGCAATGTCTTGCCCAATCCCGGCTCATCGCCGATGATAATGCGCTTATGCTCCAATCCGAAGCAGATGCCCTCACGTTGGTATTCGTAAGGCTCGACACGCAGATTATGTTTCAGTATATTGCTCATTTGAAATTCTCTATCTCTGTGATTAAATCTTCTTTATCTATCCCTTTGAGGTACTTGTATAGCACAAGGTCGATGCACTGATTGTAGAAGCGTTCAAACTCGTGTTGTTCCATTGCCGAGAATGATATGCTTTGGTATTCTATCTCCTTTTCGCCTCGTTCGTTGAGGCTTGTTTTGAAGTAGCCCAAGTCTCGCTTGAAGCGGCGCAGCATATCTTCCTCGTTGTGGACTTTGAAATATTCTGCAAGGTTGGACGGCAGATTGTCAAACGTGAGGCGCACCAATGCAAAGAACTTCTTGTGATGTTCGTAGTTGCGAGGGTTGCTAACCTTGCACTTGACAACAGAGCCGACACGTAGCCGTTTCTTCAAGTCGTAGTCGCTATCATAGAGCGGCACAAGACCGTGAGCCGTTACCTTGCAGAATATATCCATAGGGCTATTCAAAATCTTTCGATGAAGCGACAGCAAGGGCTATGATTGCGATTTGCACCTGCGTTTTATCTGCGCCAAACTTGTTAAAGTCCATAGGGATAGTTTCTTTTGTCAATTTCTCCCAACGTTCATCAGTCAATTTCTCGCCCATCAACATAAATGTTCCGGCTACCTCGTCTCTGTCAAACTCGACTTCGAGTTTCATTTTCTTGTTTTCTTCTGCCATAAATCTTTGATTATAAATTGTTGTTTGTTACAGGTGGGCATAAGCACCAATACTGAAATGCCAATTCTTCGTATTTCTCACGACCACGATTATAGACCTCATCGCCACGTGTGATGAACTTCTTAAATATGCGGCAGTTCTTTTTGCTGATGGCGTAGATGAAATCACGGTTGCTGTTTGCGATGTCCATATACCAGGCACGACTTCTGTCCCAATCGAAGAAATCAACGGCTTCCTCGAACTGTTGCTGTGTGGCAGCGAATGTTGTTTTGAGGTCGCCACCGAAAGCACCGAGCCACCAATCCCATTTGCAACGGGTATCGAGTGTGAACGGAAATTCGCAGTATGTGAACTGCTGTGCCTTATTGACCATAAAGCGTTGCGTTTCGGCACATTCAAGCACTTTGGCAAGGAACGCATCTTTGCGTGCTTCCATACGGAGAGCCTTTTGCATTTCCTGTGCGTGTCGGAACTCATCTTCTGTGTATGGCACATCGTCCACTGTTAGGCGGTAGTAGTCCACCTTTGACGGCTCTGTGATGATGGCATCTACCAACGAGCCGAAGCGGAAAGCAGCTTCCTTATCGCCAAACTGCATACGTGGGTGCAAGATGTTTTTCAGTTCGGTGAGGTCAGAGTTACTGACCTCACTTCTGCTGTAATAGTTATCGCTCATAGTAATCATCGTAATCTTCTTCGTACTCAACCTCGCCGACACCATCACACACTTCGCAGGTCTCCTTTTCGCCTTGTATGTAGTGTTGTCGCTTGGCTTCTGCTTCTTCCTCTGTCTTGGGGAGACACAACCACGTTTCTTCTGTACATTCGGTCTCTTCGTTTGTCTCGAAGTTGTAGGCGTACCAATGGCAACCTTTACCGTTACAGGCTTCGCACTTTACATAGTGAGGCTCTTTCTCGTTCCACGGCGCACGTGGGTCGTGTTCTGCTCCGGGTGGGTAGTATCCGCTTTCGTACATAGTTACTTTGCTTTTACGTCCTCGACATATTCCACACTCTCATCGCTGATGTACGTTCCCTCTTTGGCGAGTTTTTCACAGAATGTTATCTGCTTCTTGAACATCTTGGTGAGTTCCTCAACAGTGAGGTGGCAACCCTCCTTGCTCCACCACATAGAGAGAATAGGCATAATGCCCTCGGGATTGAGCAGGTTGATTTTCTGTGCAACCTTAACCTTTGGTTGGTAGCCGGAAGAAACAATGGATTGCTGACCGAACAGGCTTTCCATTTCGGACTGCTGACGTGCCATTTCTGCCTTCTGCTTTTCTTCCTCCTCCTTGCGGCGGCGTTCTGCCTCCTGTTCCTCGGCTTCCTTGCGCTGACGTGCTTCCATTTCAGCCTTGATACGTGCAGCTTCTTCGGCTGATGCCTGTGCCATACGTTCGAGGTTGGTTTTCTTGGACGGCAGACGGTCGATGATGTACTGCTTTGTGCTGTCAATCTCGAACTCGTATTGCTCCTTGAACTGCTTGGCAAGGCGTTCCTTTGTCTCAATCTCTGCCTTGCGTATCTCATCTACTGTTATTCCGGCAGGAATGCGAATAAGGGTGTGCAGATTGTAGAGGAAGTCGGCAGGCAGTTCGGTTGAATAGTCCTTGACCTGTGCGAATGATGCTTCGTAGTTGTCGAGGGTAACGGCACTGTCAATGGCTGACAAAGCGTTGCAGTCTCTGTTCACGAGGGATTGGAACTGCTGCTTGAAATCGTCCTCAATGTCCTGTTTCATACGTGAACGTGCCTGTTCTATTTGTTGGCGTTCGTACTCCTTGCGGCGGCGTTCCTCTTCCTCGGCACGCTTCTTGGCGGCGTACTGATTGCGGAACTGCTGTAACTTGTATGGGATTGTATCGGCTTTGGTGGGGTCGATAGCATTTTCCATTACTGTAAACTCCTTGCGGATGTCATCAAAGAGTTTGGTTACAGGTGAACGGCGTTCGTTCATCTTCTTCACGGTCTTACGTGCTTTCTCGATGTACTGTGCCGCCTGTTGGTCGAGTTCGTCCGTCATTCCTCCCTGTGCTTGAATGGCTTCAAGGATTGCTTGTCCGGCTTCGATACATTTCTCACGAGAGAGTTTGTTGTCTTGATATGACTGAGGAGTGGCAGACACTATGGTCTGAATGTTCTCCTGTCTAACGATTACTAATTCCTGTGACATAGTGGTATGGTGTTAGAAAGTGTCGTCTGCGTTGTTTGATTGCTGTGCAGGGTCGATTGTTACACCTGCGGACATATCGGGTGCAGGTGCGAAATGCTGTTCCTGCTGTTGAGGCTGTTCGGCTCCAACACCGCCGTATGGGTCGATGTCTGTCGGCTGTTGCTGCTCGATGATTTCTGTTTCGAGAGAAGAACCACGACCGATATTCAGTTTCGGATAGGTCTTGAATGCGTGCTTCACGCACTTAGCCATAAGGAAGCCTGTGTCTATCTGACCGTTCTTGTTGTAGAGTTCGTTAGAGTTGGTTACCCATTGGTTAGTCTTGCGGTCAAAGTATGAGTTCTGTTTATCGCTGTAACCTTTGAGGCGCATCCAATCCTGTTCTGTCATTACAGAATAGTCTATCGTACCATCGGCACGTGTAATCTTCAAGAAACAGGCGATAATCTTGTTGGACTTGCGAGGGAAAGCGGACATATAGTTCACTATCTTTTGTCCGTTCTGTTCGCCGTATTGGAATGTGTCGCCCTCGTACACGATTACAGGGTTGTCGGCGTGGCGTATCTGTCCGGCATTCTTACGGAGTACCAATTCGCCATATCCCGAAATGGTAAGGTTACATACTTTCTCCCAAATGTCGTTGCCCTGTTGGTTTGTGCCTACCTTGACATTGCGAGGAATGAGGTAACAGAGAGCCTGTGCGCCCGGTGCAAGGGTAAGACCTTTTACAGCGAGGTCGATAAAGGCGTAGAAGATTGATGTACCAGAGCACTCACGGAGGTTTGCCTTGTCTCTCAACTGTGAGTTGAAATAGATTGCTTCACGCTCGTACACCTGTTCGCCGCCCTCTTTCCAAATGGAGTTATAGACGTTGATGAATTGACTACGGACACGCTCATTGCGTATCACATCGGTTGCTTTTGTCTGTTGCAACTCTTGGGCTAATGATAATGCATTGCTCATAATGTTGAAAATTAAAGTTATTGAAATACAGTTGTCTGTTGTGGCTGCAAGCGGACTCGAACCGCTAACCCTCCATTGTGGCATACGACCCGGAGTGTAGTTCCCATTACTCTATACAGCCTTGTTGTTATATCTTGAAATAGTCCTGTTTTACGTTCTGTAATGCTCTCAACTCTGCCGTGCGGTACTCGACTTTGCCGGGTCGTTTGCAAGGCTCTATCTTGCCCTCTCTGCGCCACCTATCGACATTGCCACGTCCGAACATCGTGTATGCCTGTCGTTGGCTGATGGTCTCGGGGTCGTTGCGCACTTCGGAGAGCATACGCACTACCGAAGCTGCAACATCGTGGATGAATGTGTCATAGGTGACTGTCTTATCTGAAAAATTGAGTGTGAGCATTGTATTACTTCTTATTGGTTTGACCTTGACACGCAGGTGTCTTGTCGTACTCTACATTTCTTTTGAGCAGGGTGCAGTAGCGACCATTCAACTGCTCATAGGCTTTTGCACACTTGGCGCAAATGGGATTGGTATGTGATGCCATAGTTAGAATATGCTTAATTGATGACCACGTTTCTTTACTGTGCGTTCGTAACGCTTGCATTCTTCTTTGAAAGGACAGTTGCCGGACTTGGCTTGCTGAAAGGCGGAATGAAAGGTGTCCCAATCCGCACCACGAAGAAAACCCATCAAGTCCATACAAAACCAACCCTTATCCATTGCTTTGTTCTCGCCTGTAATCTCGACAAGTCCGTTGCCTTTTGGTGTTCCCATTATTTTTCAACATAGTTTTTTAAGAAAATCATTGAACTCCACACGAGTAAGTGAGGCATAAGGCTCTCTTAAAACGACCCCACATTTACCGTCTTTTGTTGAAGATAAGGCAAGGATGCCTAAATCTCTCAAATCCATAATGAGAGGGTGCTGGAATGGCAGTTTTAGTTCATCGAACGAAACGGCAGGAATATCCAAGCAACCTTCGTTGTCCCTTTTTTCACGAGTTCTCACATAGACCCTTTGTGCTACCTCTTTCAATCCTCTGTTATTTATTGGGGGTGTTCTCATTACAATAATTCTCTTTTATATTGTTCTACTTTATCTGCTAATCTCTGTTCCGCTTCTGCTACATTCTGTTTTGCTCGTTCAACTTTTGCAAGTATCTTCTGCAACATTGCGTCATTCTCTTTATCGAAGAATAGTTCTCCTTGCTTCGAGGCGAGATATTTGGCGA
>JAZOQL010000114.1:0-7530 GCA_045656065.1 Rikenellaceae bacterium
CATAATTCACAGTACCATCGCCGCCTGCGACCATTATGTGATGAAGATTATCCGCGCAATCCACATTCAGAAAAGCTTCGTCCTGCACTGTAAAGGTAATGCAATATGGCAACACCAGATAACCGTGTCGCTGGTGCATTCTGATTATATCGTCGAGAAAATCCGTAACAAAACTCTGTCCCGAATAGGGATTATATATAAACTTGACTATCTTCACTTTAGTCGATATTTTTTTATTATTTAACTCTCAACTTTTTACCCAGACCGAGCACTGCGTTCGATTTTATACCGTTCAGAGCGCAAATCTTAGCCACACTCGTTCCATACTTTCGAGCAATGCCCCAAAGTGTATCACCCTTTGCTATTTTGTGATAAACAATCTGCTCAATCAAATCATCTTCAACCAATGCCGTAGCAGGTTTCAGCTCAACAGGCGCAGGCGTATCCCCGACAAAACTCACCACCGAACGCCCCACATTGCGATAAACCATCATCGTGCCGCTCTTCACTGTACGACCTTTTGTATCCAGAACTTTCAACGGGTCGAAATGTTCGCCTGCCGCACGGATTTCAAGGTGAAGATGGTTGCCCGTAGCTCGCCCCGTTTTGCCGACAAATCCCAACAATTCCCCCTCTTCAACCACCTGATTCGGACGCACGTTTATTTTTGACAAATGAGCATAAAGTGTCTCGAGTCCGTTATAATGGTGTACAATCACTACATTTCCGTAAGCTCCGTAAGCCTTAGCCATACGCACTACGCCCGGCCACACGCAGCGAATCGAATCACTTGCCGATGCCGAAAGGTCTACTCCCGTATGAGTTCGGCCATTGCGGATTCCATATTTCGAATAGACTACGTATCGTGCGAGCGGAAAACAAAATTCAGACTTCAACGAATCGAGCTCAATGCGCCGCGACATCTCTCCATTCCCGAAAAATCCGGCAGTATATCTGATTTCGCGCTGCTCATCGGGTGAAAATATAATCGCCGGCCGAACCATTTTTTCAGTTATCAGCACATCACGACTCAGTGTATCTGGCTCGGTGTTTTGGACAACATTCTGGCCGATGGTTACAAATTGCACCTCACGTGACAGAGCTTCATTTTCGAGGCGAACAGCCTGCTGTGGTGCTAAGAACGAGCCGACGCTGCGTTTTACACTCGAACAGCCCATCAACATAATCGAAATTACCAGAATGTATAACCACTTCATTTACCGACAAATAATTCACATATAAGGCTACAAAGGTAATCAAAATTATTGAATGACAACCAAATTGAAAAACTAAAAAAAGTGGAACTAAATTAATAGTCCCACTTTTATCAACCGTAATAAATTATGTTTAGAATCTGCTGAATCTGTAACTGAACGACAGTGTGTAGAAGCTCGAGAAGTTAGGCAGATATCTTGTGTTTATCGAAATCGGACTATATCTCACATCTGTAGTCGAAATACTGTTCAGCACGTCATAAGCATTGAATGTAATCACACCCTGACGATTCTTGAATACTCGGCACGCCAACTTGAGGTTGAGCATATTGTTATTGAGATCTGTATCGGCAAGGGTACGACGATAGGTATCGTTGATATACTCTGCATCAAATTCAAATCTGTCGAGGAAATACCACTTCATTGTAGCAATAAACTGATTTCTGAACGACTCTTCAGGTTTCAGAGATACGTTAGCCTCTTTGAGGTATGATGTTGTATTATTCACATCAATACGCACGTCTGTCGAGAAGTTACTTTGCAAACGGATACCCATTGAGTATTCATTCAGATTGTTTCGATATGGCTCGTTATTGAACATACCGTCTCTGTTGCTGAATCGGTATTTAGCCTCCAGACCTATAACCATCGGATTGGTGTACTTGCTCCAGCCCGCAGTAACATAGATATCGTGGTGAGTTCGGCCGCTGGCGTAAGTAGAGAGTGTCGAGCCCGCCAATGCCTCATAATTGCCATACTCTGGAAGCACTGTATTTTTCTCGAAATAACGTATATAATCAACAGGTGAACCTGAAATCACGCGGTCAGAAAATGCAAATCTAAGACCTCCTGTGATATCAATATTTGCACCCAATTGATACTCACTCATTGGTTTAAGGTTCGGATTACCCGCACGCAATGACATCGGATTTCGTACGTCAAGAACAGATGACAAGTACATCGGATTCAGGCTCTGCTTAAATCCTCGAGCGTGAACTGAGATTCTCATCTTAGGATTGCGGTAATAAGATATAGAGATTCCCGGCAATACCCACAAGTCGAGATTATCAATCTTTTCATTTGCAAAGAGGTCTTTGTAATCATACTGTTGCAAATAGACCCTCGCATTCATATCAACCTGTACATCTGACACAAAGAATCGGTACGCCCAATCTGATTCTAATTGATATTTACGCTGTTTAACATCGGTAGACATTGTTGTATCCACCTCCATTGTGCGCTCGTTGACAGCGAAGTTATATCGCTTGTTATCTTCAAATCTAAAATTCAAATTTGTTGAGAAATTACCACCAAGCACCACGTTTGTCTTTGCAGACAGGCTCAGGTTCGGAGCATCTCTCGATACAGACATAATCTTCACATCAGGATCACCCATCGCAAAGGTGGTATCCTCGCGAACCGCCATACCCTCGTTGTTGTAGTATCTACCCTCGAGACTGAGGTGAATACCACGTTTCTTGGCAAAATTAAGACTCTTAACCAAATCTATCATCAATTTGTGTTCGTGAGTACGTTGGTCATTGGTATGAATCTGATTAAAACGATTTGACAAAGCACCGTCAATGAATGTTTCGCGTGAGGATTGTGTAAAGATATCATTATTCTTTATCGTTCCAAAATACTGCAACATAACGCTCGACTGACGTTCTTTAGTCTTGCGGAATGAGAGACCCAATTGATGGCTGTTACCATCATCAACGTTGTCTGATGCAGATGACGACTTTTGAGAAGAGACCAAATATTCAGACTCCTCTTTCGAGCGGCTCTCTCCGTAACTTGTACCATAGTAGTATGTCAATGCAAGTTGGTCGAGAAGTTTTGAAGTGCTGCGCTCATATCGACCACCTACGCGGGTGCTACGTGTGTAGTTTGTCGGATAGGACAGACCAAAGAACGGACTAACCTTAACCGAAGGTCTGTTATCCAGCGAAGCAGCCAGCGAGAGTCGCATCGTGTCGTTATACATACCGAGGTTTCCTACCGCAGCATAACGGTTTCTCTTTTCGCCGTCAACATCTTCATTTCGGTCGCGACCACCCTCTAAGAGGATATCCCCAGACTTGATAGATGCAAAATTCTTGAATGTTATCACGCTCAATATTCTGCGTTTGCGAGCATTTTCCGTACCTCTGAGGATTTCGTCGACCTCATCTGTTTCTTCAAAAGTTTTCATAAGGTGAACATCTGAGGCGGTAAGTGTTTTAACAGCAGTCACCGCATCTTCACCGAACAGCAACTTACCGTTTACGTCTACACGTTCGATTCTCTGTCCATTGAAAAATACATTACCCATTTCGTCAACTCTGAACAATGGGTGGCGACGCAACAGGTCAATCAGCGCATCACCGGTCATAGTCTTGATTGCAGCCGGGAATATCAGCGTGGTATCACCCTTCATTTGATACAAAGCGATACGACCCTTAACCACTGCTTCGTCAGCCTTCTGCACGTCAGCCTCAAGACGAATCTTACCCAAATCTATCTCATTTTTCGGTTCATCAGGCAACACCATTTCGAACACCTTATAACCGACACATATTACTTCAATGCGGCTGTTCTTTCTCGGAGCATTAAACTTGAAGTTCGCCTCGCGGTCGGCAACATACATATTTACTATTGTACTATCGCCCTTTTTGTAGATTGCGTTAATCTGCGCAGCCGGCAGAGGCTCCTTTGTTTTCAAGTCAATAATCTGACCCTTGAACAAAGGTCTACCGGTCAATGACTTTTCACTAAGATCGACTATTTGCGAATAGGCAACTCTGAGATTCGCAAAACACAACGCTCCCAACGCAAGCATTGTAAACAGAAGTTTGGATTTTCTCATAATTATTACGTGGTTGAATTAATATTAAAAACTTTCGCAATTTAAACATTTTTTTTCAAAATCGAACACTATTTTCTTGAAAAAATTATTTATATTTTATACTATTTTCACACTCCAAAGCCACAGCACTGATTATAAACACATTATAAAAAAACAAAGGCTCCCGCAGCAAAACACTCGAGAGCCCAAAATCTTTAACATCAACACTAAATTATTGCTGCTGACCAGCATCAACATCACTCCTCTGCTCATCATCCGAGCCCTTAGTGTGACGTTGCGACAACTGTTTCAACTCATCGACCGAGACTCGCTCCCTAACAAGGAATGCCTTGGGGAACTCCTTTCTCAGCTTATTGAGCAGAATCAACGCCTCGTCATTGGAGATGCAAAATCCGACACTCACCTTAAAGTATGGATTCTCGTGAGTCATCGTGGCAGGAATATCAGGAAACAACTCCTCGAACTTTGTCATTGTCTCAATGGCTCCGGCACGAGCATTCTGACTATTGTCAAAAAATATACTTATGCGACTAATGGTCACCATCTGACTACCATCGCGCACAATCTCGCGCTTGAGCACATCGCCCAAAATGTCCGACTCGGAAATGCGAATCTTACCTGCTTGAAGTTCAACCTTGAGCGAATCATAGGTAATCAACATCTTTGGAGCCACAGCGGCAGTGTCGGGAACAATCTGCGCCGATAACTGCACATTCACCCCCAACAACAAAACAATCAGTATAAAGAGTCTGTTCATCATAAATTCAGCATTAAAGCAACTCGACAAAGGTAATCATTTATATCCGAATTTCAACTTCCAACCCACAGATTTATTTCAACAAACAATTTTTGCACACCCATCAAATTATGACAAAATATACTACACAAGCCACGCAGCTCGTTTTTCTGAGTGACAATGTACGAATTTAGAAAAAATCTATTGCAGTTTGAAAAAAAATTCGTACATTTGCAACAATTGTGAAAGTAATAAAAAAAATAAAATAAATGTCTAATGATTATGGCAAGGTAACGCGTAAACCAAGTTGGTTAAAAATCAAACTACACGAAAACAGTGAATTTGCCGAAGTTGCAGCATTGGTAAAGGAAAACAATCTGCACACAATATGCTCAAGCGGCAAGTGCCCAAATCAGGCAGAATGCTGGAGCAGACGTACGGCAACATTTATGATTTTGGGGGATATTTGTACCCGTTCGTGCAAGTTTTGTGCTACCGCAACAGGTAAGCCGTTGCCCGTTGACCCGAGCGAGGCTCGGAAAGTGGCTAACTCCATCAAAGTTATGGGGTTGCGTCATTGTGTAATTACCTCAGTTGACAGAGATGACCTGCCAGATGGCGGAGCCAATGCGTGGGCTGAAACTGTCAGAACCATTCGTGAAGTAAATCCAGATGTGACCATCGAAGTATTGTTGCCAGACTTTGACAACAAACCCGAGTTGATTGACATCGTGCTCGAATCAAAACCCGATATCGTAGGTCACAACATCGAAACCGTCAGAAGATTAACCCCCCAAGTCAGAAGCCGCGCTCAGTATGACCGCAGTCTGCAGGTGTTGGCCTATGTAGCCTCGAAAGGCTTTGCAGCCAAAAGCGGAATTATGGTCGGATTGGGCGAAACAGACGAAGAAATCTACGAAACATTGGCAGACCTGCACAAGGCAAACTGCTCGATTGTGACTCTGGGTCAATACCTCAGACCAACAATGAGACACTGGGTTGTGGATAGATATGTTCACCCGGATACGTTTGCCGAGTATAAACGTCGTGCATTGGAAATCGGGATCAAATATGTCGAAAGTGCTCCGCTGGTGCGCTCGTCATATATGGCCGACCGTGCAGCGTGTGGGCTGAAACACAATAAATAGTGATTGACTATGCGACAAATCATTGTCTCAGATGAGGGTATCATCGAATATGAAAAGGCGTGGGACAAACAACACCAACTATTCAACGAGGCGCTGATTAGAAAGTCGGAAAAGTCAACCACTCAACAATACCTGTTGCTGTGTGAACACCCCCACGTTTATACGCTTGGCAATAGCGGGAAAGCGGGTAATATGCTGGTCAATGACGAATTTCTGAATAAAATCGGAGCTAAATTTGTCAAAATAGACCGCGGCGGAGATGTAACCTACCACGGTTACGGACAGCTGGTCGGATACCCGATACTGGATATCGAACCGCTGGGACTCGGCCTGAAAGAGTATATAGACCGATTGGAACAGACTATAATAGACACCGTAGCCGAATATGGAATCGAGGCCGACAGATTGGCCGGAGCTACGGGAGTCTGGCTCGACCCACATAACGCCAATGCACGCAAAATCGCAGCAATCGGTGTCAGAGCATCTCGCTGGGTTACGATGCACGGATTCGGATTAAACGTAAATACTGACCTAAAGTATTTTAGCTATATTAATCCTTGTGGATTCGTGGATAAGGGCGTAACCTCGGTCGAGAAAGAGCTCGGCACAAAGGTGGATTTCGAAGAGTTAAAGAGTCGTTATGTAAGACATTTCAAACGAATCTTTGACTTTGAGTGATTGAGAAATAATAATAAAAATAGATATTATGCCTGCAGAAAAAAAATGGATTCTAAAATCGGCGGGCAATCCCGAAGTCGTAGCAAAACTTGCTGCGGAGTTGGACATTGCACCACGGCTTGCGAATCTGCTGGTTCAGCGAGGCATTGACACTTACGACAAGGCTCAAAGATTCTTTAATCCCAAACTCGAGAATCTGAACGACCCGTTCCTGATGAAGGATATGAGACGTGCAGTGGAGAGAATCGACAAAGCTCTGACTTGTGGTGAACGAATTATGGTCTATGGCGACTATGATGTCGACGGAACTACAGCCGTAGCTTTGGTCTACTCATTCCTCGAGAAAAGAGGCAGTCGAGACCTGATGTTCTATATCCCTGACCGATACACCGAAGGGTATGGAATATCTCGTCGGAGCATAGATTTGGCAGCTGAAAATAATGTCAAATTGATGATTGCACTTGACTGCGGAATCAAAGCAAACGAGAAAATCGACTACGCAGCAAGCAAAGGTATCGATTTTATCGTATGTGACCACCACCTGCCCGGAGACGAAATCCCCAATGCAGTGGCGGTTCTCGACCCCAAACGAGCCGATTGCAACTACCCGTTCAAAGAGCTGTCGGGTTGTGGCGTAGGTTTCAAAATGCTTCAGGCCTACTGTCAGTACAAGGGTTTGGCTGCTGCCGAAGTCGAGTGTCTGATGGACCTGGTTGCTGTCAGCATCGCATCTGACATTGTGCCGCTGGTTGAAGAGAATCGTATCCTGGCCTACTATGGGCTGAAACGACTGAACGAAAAACCAAATAGAGGTTTATTGTCAGTCATAAAGTTGTGCGGACTCGAGAAACACAACATCACAATTGATGACATAGTCTTTAAGATTGGCCCCAGAATCAACGCAGC
>JAZOQL010000115.1:0-12047 GCA_045656065.1 Rikenellaceae bacterium
ATACACATACAAACTCACCGACGGTATCACTAACGACCGCCACGGTATGATGATTATCCAAAACGAAAGAATTATCGAAACTATCAAAAACGAACGATAAGCATTTCGAATATAACAACAATGCCTCGAAGCAATTTGCTCCGAGGCATTTTTTTCACAAACTGAGGGTGTAATTCAATAGAATCCGCTAATTCTCACAAAATCTGTATCTTATATACCCGAGTCGAATATCAAATTCTGAGAAGATTGAGAAAACTACTCTGCGCACGTGAGGTTCTACCCCAACCTATCTACACACAGCTACCAACAAAATTTGGGGATTCAGCTTTAGTAACTACAATATTTTCAGCGCGATAGCAGCACAAGCCTCAGCATCAGCCAATGCGTGGTGGTGAGCAGTCAAGTCATACCCACAAGCGGCTGCCGAGGTGTGAAGCTGGTGGTTAGGCAACTCAGCACCAAATGTCCTTCGCGATGCAGCTAAAGTGTCAAAGAATTCATAATCAGGATATTCCATATCATAACTTTCGTGCACAGCCTTCAAACAGCTCTCATCGAAACGCGAATTGTGAGCCACAAACGGCAAGCCCTCGACCATAGGTTCAATCTGAGCCCAGACCTCAGGAAAACGGGGCGCCGACTTCGTATCCTCATCACACAAGCCGTGAACAGCACAACAAAAATCGGCATAATAGTTGGGCGTGGGGTGTATCAAACTATAAAACTTATCCACAATCTCACCGCCACGAACCACGACTACACCGACCGAACACACACTCGACCGACGACCATTAGCCGTCTCGAAATCTATTGCTGCAAAATCTCTCATCTATTCAGTTTATCGTTAGCAATTATACAAAAAAACCACCGAGTAACAAACTGAGTTGCCATCGAGTGGTTTATTTAGCTCATTATAAATATATTACTCCTTTTTCAGCGTAGCAATAACCGTACTTGTTCCGCGCACCTTCTGATTCAACTCGACCTTGATATCTGCATCGAGCGGCAAAAATATGTCAACACGCGACCCAAATTTTATGAATCCGCATTGACTCGTCTGATCGACCTGCTGACCCTCGCGAGCATACGAAACAATGCGACGCGCTACGAACCCAGCAATCTGACGGAACAAAATCTTACGCGAACCGTGCTCGACAACGACGGTAGTACGCTCGTTCAGTTCCGATGATTTTGGGTGCCAAGCAACCATCTTAGCTCCGTGATGGTGGCGCTTATATACGACTGTTCCGCCGATGGGATACCAATTGACGTGAACGTTCCAGAGCGACATAAACACCGAAACCTGAATGCGCTTATCGTGAAAGAATTCATTTTCTTCGGTCTGCTCAATTACCACAACCGTGCCATCAGCTGGTGAATAAATCGTATCGGGGTCACGATTCAGCTCACGCTCAGGGTTGCGGAAAAACCTGATAATAATGGAATAAACCAACAGAAATGCCGCCGAAACAATCCAATTCCACGGCTCGGCAACATATTTTAACAGAAAGAAAACGGCCACAGCCACAACTACCGTAGCAACTGTAACTATAACTCGACCTTCAGGGTGTATCTTAAATCGCATAATTATCCTATTTTTTCAGTCACAAATTTAAAATAAATTTTGATTTGTGACAAATAAATAGATAAAAACTATCGGTGCAGAGATAAAAACGGCATCAAATCTGTCAAGAAATCCACCGTGACCCGGTATCACCGAGCCCGAATCTTTCATCTGAACAGCACGTTTGAACATCGATTCCACCAAATCGCCAAAGACTCCGGCTATGCAGACAACGGCTCCGAAGCCAGCCCACCATAACGACAACTCATTTTTCAGCAAATAGCCTGAAACCAACGAAATAACTATTGAAAAAAACAATCCGCCAAAGAATCCCTCCCAAGATTTCTTTGGAGAAATTCGCTCGAAAAGGCGATGTTTACCCATAGTCATTCCCACCAAATATGCACCAACATCGTTAGTCCACACCGCAACGAAATATATCAAAAAGAACCACTTGTCGTAGCTGCGGAACAGGAACAACATCACGATAGGCACTACGATATAGATTACGTTGCCGACCGATACGAATATATTTTCAAGCGGCGTGCTCTTTTTTCTATATAGTTCGACAATGGACACCAGCGGCAAAATAGACATCAAAATGCACAGAGTCAACGCATAACTATCACTGAACCACATAGATGCAACAGCCAACAAGCCTAAAGCTATCGGCAGCTTTTTTTCAGCAAAAATACCCTTTCGCTGAGCAATCGTATAGACCTCGAGCATCGAGCCCGCAGTTATGAGCAGCGATACGACCAGCAATGCCCAACTGTTCAGAGCCGACAACCCTATGGCTGCAACTACGATTATTCCGCCCAACGACCTTATCAAGAGTTGATTCATAAGCGCTCCTCCCTATGCGTTAGTTTGTTCTTGTGATTCTGTTACAGGCTCAGTCTCGGGCTTCACTCCTTCGGGAGTAGTTCCAAATGGACGCTTGCCCAAAATCTCCTCAACATCTTCAGTGAAAATAACCTCCTTATCGAGCAGCTTTTCTGCGAGCTGTTCCATCTGCGCACGGTGCTCCTCGAGGATAGTTTTAGCCTTCTGGTATGTCGAGTCAATCAATGCCTTAACCTCCGAGTCTATTTGTTGGGCAGTCTTGTCGCTATATGGTTTCGTAAATCCCATATCGCTGCGACCTGTCGAATCATAATAGCTCATATTGCCTAACGAATCGCTCATACCAAAATAGGAAATCATAGCATAAGCCTGACGCGTAACGCGTTCCAAATCGTTGAGTGCTCCGGTCGAAATTCTACCCAGGAAAATCTCTTCGGCAGCTCTGCCGCCCAATGTCGCAGCCATCTCATCAAGCAGCTGCTCTTTGGTTGTGATGTGACGTTCGTCGGGCAGATACCACGCTGCACCCAATGCTCGGCCGCGAGGGATTATCGTAACCTTAATCAGCGGATTAGCATAGCGCAGCAACCAGCCCACCGTAGCGTGACCCGCTTCGTGGAACGCAATCGAGCGCTTTTCCTGATCAGAAATGATAGTCGAACGACGCTCCAGACCACCCACAATTCTATCAATAGCATCGAGGAAATCCTGACGTTCGACCTGAGTCTTATTGCCGCGAGCCGCAATCAGCGCAGCCTCGTTACAAACATTCGCAATATCGGCACCCGAAAAGCCCGGTGTATGTTTAGCCAAAAACTCTCTATCAAGATTCGGGTCGAGTTTCAGCCTCTTGAGGTGAACTTCAAAAATATCTCTACGTTCGGTCAAGTCGGGCAGTTCGACGTGAATCTGTCGGTCGAAACGGCCAGCACGCATCAGCGCCTTATCCAGAATATCGGCACGGTTCGTAGCTGCGAGAATAATGACCCCCGCATTTGTGGCGAATCCGTCCATCTCGGTAAGCAGTTGGTTCAGTGTATTTTCACGCTCATCATTTGACGAGTAGCCTGCATTCTTGCTGCGAGCACGACCAATGGCGTCGATTTCGTCGATAAAGACAATACACGGAGCCTTCTCCTTAGCCTGACGGAAGAGGTCACGAACGCGTGATGCGCCCACACCCACAAACATTTCGACAAAGTCCGAACCGCTAATCGAGAAGAAAGGCACGTTAGCCTCACCAGCTACGGCTTTGGCCAACAGAGTTTTACCTGTTCCTGGAGGGCCTACAAGCAGCGCTCCTTTGGGAATTTTACCACCCAAGTCGTTATATTTTTTCGGATTGCGCAGGAAGTCCACAATCTCCATAATTTCGGTTTTTGCACCCTCCATTCCGGCTACGTCCTTGAACGTAACCTTCACTTGCGAATCCTTATCAAACATCTGAGCCTTAGCCTTACCCACGTTGAATACTCCCGAACCGCCGCCACCGCCGCCTCGAGACATATTGCGCATCATTATGACCGTAAATAAAACTATCAACAGAATTGGGAATATGCTCCACACATCGCTCCAGATGCTGCGTTTTTTCGAGAACACAGGCGAGATTCTGTCCGACTCGGGCAGCGATTCCTGAACCTGCTCCAAGTCGGCCTCGAACTTCTCGAGCGAACCAATCGTGAACACAAACTGAGGACCACTCGAGGGCATATTCTTATATTCAATCTGCTCTCTCCACTGTTTGATTTTGTCGGGTTTCAGATAAACCTCAACAATCTCCTTGTTGACTACATCAATTTTCTTCACATCACCCGTCGACAACACCTGACTTTTGAACGTTGCCCAAGTGATTTCGAGCGGATTGCCTCCACTATTGAACATTCCCCAGCCAATGATAAACAGAGCTATCAATCCGTAAATCCAAAAGACATTGAATTTCGGCGGCTTCGGAGTCCTGTTATTAGGTTCGATTTTTGCCATTACAAATCTGTTTTGCTTTAGATAACGCTAAAATTTCGTAATTGTTGCGTCGGCCCACAAATCTTCCAAGCGATAGAATTCTCGAGCCTCAGTTCTAAAGATATGTGCAACGACATCTCCATAATCGACAATCACCCACAGAGCATTTTCTGTACCCTCTTTTCTGATTGGCCATTCGTGATGTTGCTTGAACACCTCTTCTTCAATTCCGTCTGCGATAGAGAGCACCTGAGTGCCTGAATCTGCATTACAAACTATAAATTCATCACATACTGCACCGTCAAATCCACGCAGGTCAAGTGATACAATCGACTGTCCCTTTTTATCTTCAATCGCAGCGATTATTGTCTCTGAAAGTTTATTCATAAATATTTTAAAATACAAATTTGTTAATCTCGCAAAATTAGCACTTTTTTTCAACAATAGCAATTTTATTTCATCACTTCAACAATCGTGCTGCGCAGAGCTTCTACCATCGCCTGTTTTACGAAGCTCCACCTCACAGACAGCGTTATCGGACGAGAATAGCCACCGTTGCCAAGTTTGCGGATACGGCTCTGATTTTCAGCGGGAATTGAATCAAGACACATCTCCGGAACGATTGTCATCGACTCGGTGCTGTCCACAAGACGCATCAATGTTTGCAGCGAGCCGCTCTCAAAACGGAATCCGCCCTTATACTTATTCTTCAGCCCACACAAATCCAGAACCTGACTTCGGAGGCAGTGTCCCTCGGGCAGCAACAACAGCGATTCGCCCTGAATATCACTCAATTCAATCGTATCCTTGTGGCTCAACGGATGATGCTCAGAGACGTAGGCATAGAATCTGTCTCGCAAAATTTCCTGTTCTTCGAGGTCGTCTGGCGTACCACCCGCCATCACCGCAACATCAATCTGATCCTCATACAGCGAGCGTATCAACTCTGGAGTAACCATTTCATAGACTTCGAACATAACCGAAGGATAGCGTTGGGTGAACTCGGGAATGAACTTGTGCAGCAAATATGGCGCAATCGTAGGAATAACCCCCAATCTCAACACACCCGCTACCTCGTTTTTCATCTCTGACACGATGCTCTTCACTTTATAAAACTCCGACAACGCTACCTTTGCCTGCGTTTCGACTATACGACCGGCTTCGGTCAGCTGGATAGGTTTGCTCGTACGGTCAATCAACACTACGCCCAATTCGTTTTCGAGGTTCTTAATCTGCATACTCAACGATGGCTGAGTCACAAAACAGCGTTCCGATGCTACCGAAAAGTTCTGCCATCTGGCTACGGCGAGGAAATACTCAAGTTGAATTATTGTCATCTGTACTTGATAATTTAATTTGAAAAAATGGCTGAGAGCACTCGGTGAGTTTCTCAGCCATTATATTTACGCTAAACTGTCTGAATGATTACTCTTCAGTACCGTAGCGCATTTGGTACAATTTCACTGAATTGTCGATGCTCTTTTCGTGAGCTTCGTTACCATACTTGTCAACGTCAACAACGTTGCGCGGGCCGTGAGTGATACACAACGGGCCATTCAAGCAACCGCCTTCGCAGATCATACCTTCGAAGAAGTTGTTGTCGCTCTTACCCATCTTGAGTTTCAGCAAGTTAGCACGACATTGTTCCAGACCGTTCATCACAACCGGACGCAGACCTTCGATATTCTTTTCTTTAGCCAAATCCAACAGACCTTGAACGATACCGCCAGACTTAGCGAAGATACGACCATAGAACGAGCCGTTGTTCAGGATTGAGTCTTCCTGTGTAGCAGTGTCGATACCGCGAGCATCAACAAATGCCTGCAACTCTTCGAATGACATTACATAGTCGATTGCACCACCAGTCTTTTCCAAAGTGTATTCCATCTTCTTAGCAGCACACGGGCCGATGAACACACACTTAGCAGTCGGGTCGGTATGTTTAATCAAACGAGCTGTTTCAATCATCGGAGAAACAGTGTGTGAAATATACTTAACCAATTCCGGGTGGTTGATGTTGATGTAGCGAACAAATGAAGGACAGCAAGATGTTGTCATAAGTTTACGTTCCAACCATTCGTTACCCTCTTTCCACAGAGTGATGTCTGCACCCAGAGCTGCTTCAACAACTTCGTGGAATCCGAGTTTCTTGATAGCTGTAACAACCTGACCGATACGTCCGTCGCGGCATTGGCTCACGATAGCCGGAGCGATAACTGCGTAAACTTTGTACTTAGTGTTGTTTTCTGACTCTTTGAGCAATTTCACGATATCCAGAACAAATGATTTATCAACCATTGCGCCGAACGGACACGCCAAAACGCAGGCACCACACATAATACATTTGTTGTTGTCGATAGTTGCTTTTTTGTTCTCGTTGATAGAGATAGCCTTAACTTTACAGCTACGCATACAGGGGCGATCCTGTTTGATCAATGCTCCGTAAGAACAAGCCTGTGTACAACGTCCACATTCAACACACTTTTCAGGGTCGATTGTTGCACGACGGTTCACGATTGTGATAGCATCTTTCGGACAAACTTCCTGACACGAGTGTGCCAAACATCCACGACACGCGGGTGATACGTAAATCGCATTAGTAGGACATTCGTCACAAGCGATGTCGATTACTTCGATTACGTTAGGATTAGTTTTGTCTCCGCCAGAGGCCATACGGATACGCTCTTGCAGAATTGCTCTCTCCTTGTAGACACAACATCTGAGTTGTGCTTTTGGCCCCGGAGAGATAATCTTGGGGATTTCGATATACGCATTCTCCAATCCGCCTTCATAGGCACGATGTACAAGTTCTTTCAAAACGTTGTACTTCAACAGCTGTACGCTGGTGTCAAAAACTTTTTTGTTTCCCATTATTTAGTTATAAGTTACTTCTACATTTTTGCCCATTCGGCGCAAGTTTGCCGAGAGGGATTCAATCAATTTCAGTTTCATTGTCAGGTCAATTGGCAGTCCCTTGTGAGCTGCATTCACGCCCTGACCCACAAAAAAGTGGATATCCGTAGCCTCTTCAAAGAGTATCTGTGCCAATTTCGATGCGCCATCTCGCTTGACAAATGTCTTTGATGTCAAATCTTTAGGAGACACATACTTCTCTGATAGCTCTAACACCCGACGCAGCGTAATTACGCCTTCGGTTGTCAGGTCGATTCCCTCGATATACCCGATAGGCGGCACCTCCGGGTCGGGAAAATCGAAACTCGTTGTCAGAGGTTTGCCTATGACACGAGAGACTATCTGCGAGGTTGTACCTCCACATACTACTTTTTTTACGCCGGGTTCAAAGAATCGTTCAACATACTCCTGGTCGCTATCCTTGTTTGTCGAGGGGCCGACCATAACATTGACCTTATCTTTTGCTCTGAACTTGATTACGGCAACTGTCGTATCATCGCCCGGTTTATCAACATACAAATCGTTACAAGCCGATGCCAGCAACCACGCGATGCTACGCGCAGACATTCCCGATTTCAAATTTTGGTCGAGATATTTTTTTATATCTTCGCGTTGCCAACCAAAGTTCAATATCATACCCACGCCTGCGTGTATTGTTCCATCGGAGGTCACCACAAGAGAGTCGCCCTCCTGCATCGACAACCGCGAGTGGTAGACTCGTTTCCCACAAATGTCCATTTGACACTTTATCAGGTCACAAGTTTTACCATCTCTGATGTATATTGCCTGAGGATTATCGAATTCTATCAAATAACCCTCGCCCTGTTCATTTACGTGAACAAGCGAAAATGTCGAATAGGCAACACCTCTCACCTTGCAGATTGGCAGCGAATCTATTATCGTCTCCATACAATCCTGCATCGGGATATTGTTTGCCACCATCGTGCACAAAATCTTCGAAGTAAGTGTAGAGAGGATATTGGCCTTAACGCCGCTACCCAGACCGTCGGCCAACACCAGCGTTGTCCAACCATCTGTCACACAGGTTTCGACCTTATCTCCACACAACTCCTCGCCGAACTTGTTCAACGATGTGTATCCATATTCGACAACTCCCACCATTTTCTAAATCTCTTGGCGTTCTTCTTCCTGCAACATTGTTTTGAGTTTCAACAACGCGACCTTTGTTTCGGCTGTAGTTTCGCCCAACAACGATGCAATCTCCTGAGCTACGCGCATCTGTTTCTTGATGACGTTATCCGTAACCGACAACGTATCCTGTTTAACCTTCACGAGTCGCTCGTTATAGTTCACCTGAGAGGTGATATCTGTCATCACTGAAAACAGCACTCGTTTATCATTCAACAGACTGATTGTCTGGTTGATATACGAGTCTGTCTTTGGTATATATACTCGTTGGAATTCGCATTTTTCCTCTTTAGACATAGCGATGATGAAATTAACCGTATCGAAATAATCCGACGCTGGTTTCATTCTCAGATTGCTATCCTCTATACCGAGCAGTTTTTTGGCTGCGGTATTTATTTCGAGTATATTCATATCAAAGTCCAACACGACGATACCGTTCTGGCTGCCCTGAATGATTTCATAGGACATCGACTCGGCACGTTCGCGCATATAGGGCAGACAAACTTCAATATCAACATATCCGTTTATCACAGCCCAAGCCTTTTCTCGGCAAGTTGAGTATCCACACGCTCCGCAGTTAAGCTCATCTTCCGGGCGGAATTTACCTGTTCTTGCCAGAATTTCCTTTATTTGTTGTTCGGTCGGGATTTTGTTTTTAACGCGCATTCGCGGGTAGCTATGCGACAAATCGAGTCCCAAGTCCGACTCTTGAGTTCTATTTTCTGCACCCATCTGCTGACGCTCTTTATCCACATAGTTGTGGATTTTTGACATCGCGCGGATGCTGCCTCCGTATGGTATCAGGCTGCAAGGGCCGTTGATACAAGCCTCGACACAGCAACTCAACTCGAGGAATGTTCCGCTGAGGTATTCGATATTTTCCAGCGTTTCGATACATTTCTGAGCACCATCTATTGCGATATACTCATATCCCTGTGGGAGTTCTGAACCGAACGACTTGATAATACCACGACGTGTCGGGTAGTGTTTTGCCAGATTCACATCTCCTTTAGTCTGGTCGAACGAGAAGTGTGAAATCTCATTTGGCACGATGCCGCGTTGGTCGAACAACTCTTTCAGGTCCTCGAAGGTGAGAACTCCGTCCAGCAGGCCGCTCTCCTTAGCCTCACGTTTCTTTGCGATACAAGGGCCGATGAACACGATTTTTGCATCGGGATATCTCTTTCGCAACATCTTGGCGTGAGCAATCATCGGCGAGTCAACCGGAGCCAGATATTTCAATGCCGCCGGGTAGTAGAGCTGAATCATTCGACACGCTGCCGGACAAGCCGACGTGATGAGATTCTTATACTCACCCGAGCTCAACAATTTCTTATACTCTTTCGAGACCTCTTGTGCACCGACGGCTGTCTCCTCAGCATCTGAGAACGACAGCTTACCCAGCGCAAGTTTAAAAGTTGAAAAGTCTTCAACATCAAACGACGAGACAAAAGAGGGTGCAACACTGGCAATCACTCGCGAGCCAGGGTCATCGAGCATCTGTTTGATTAAATCGACATCACTATGAACGAATTTCGCATTTTGCGGACATACTATTGTACATTTTCCGCACAAAACACATCGGTCATAGATAATCTTTGCTTGAAGATCTTTTACATCGATTGCCTTAACGGGACACTCTCTTAGGCACTTGTAACAGTTTTTACACTTGGCCTGTTTAAACTCAAGATATTCCGCCATAATGTCGGCAATGAGTTTTTTATACTAACAATTCAGCAGCGGATACACTTGTTCCACGAAAAGTTGTTCTGCATTTTCAGCATTAACGTGATGCAGCATAACAACCTGTTGTTCAGCGCCTTCTCCCGACTCTGAACGAACAGTAACCCCTTCTGCGCAATCGCCAAGACAAAAACTTGCCTGAAGAGTCACAACATCTTCGACATTATACTTTTTAACAATCGATTTCATCTGTTCGAGCACGTCATACGACCCTTTCAAATGGCACGAACTGCCTACACAAATTTTTACTATCATAGCGCATTAGTATTAAAATATTTCACCACAAATGTAATACTATTTTCTGAGAATTATACCTTTTTACACCATCATTATTAATTTTTTTTATTTCTGTATACATTTTTCCTATCAGAGTCGCGTGGTCAGTGGCAACTTTAAGTTTGGGGTTTGGTATATTTTTTGGAAATACCTCAAGTGAGAACAATCTGTTTATGTTTACTAAAATTTACTACGATGAAACGTTTAGTTTTAATTTTACTGTGCGCCGTAATGGGCAACGCTCTATCGGCACAATCACGTTTTGGCTACGGCCCGAAGGTTGCTTTGAATCTGTCGAGCGTTAATCTCGATGATTTAAAGGCTGTTTCGGTTGACAACAAAATGAGAGTAGGTATGGCTTTTGGTGGATTTGCCACCTATCAGGTGAACGATTGGATGGGACTTCAGGCCGAGGTTATGTACTCGATTCAGGGAGCAAAGCTAAAATTCCCAACCGATGCGGGCAAGGTCAATGGCAAACTTGTTGCCAATTACATCAATGTCCCGATTCTTGCCAAATTCTACCCGATTGACGGTATGCACATTCACTTAGGTCCCGAGGTCAATTTCCTGGTGAGAAAGAAACTCGAACGGGACAACACCAAACTCGAGGCTGAGTTTCACAACGTGGATTTCTGCATTGCTGTGGGTGTCGGCTATGAGTTTCCATTCGGAATGGCTATCGACCTGAGATACAACATCGGAATGGTTGATATTCTGAAGAAGGTCGACGGTGAAAAAATCAGGTCGAAAAACGGAGTTATTCAACTCGGTGTCGGCTGGAGGTTCTAAAAACATCAACCGCAAAAAAACAAAAACCTGCCTAACACACGTTGGGCAGGTCTCCTGTTATTGGTATCCGGCATTAGAACATTGATACATTTCCGTTTCCTGAACCGGAGTTGTGTTCACTTTTCTCAGATTTGGCCACCTCGCCACGACTATTTTCAAACACCATTTTGCGACGGATATAGGCGGGTCTCGACTCCCAATCTTCGTAGTCTATCTCAATAATCGGGGATTTCATATTATTGGTTGATATTGTAACAGGCTCGGCACTCTCTTTCTCGTTTTTATTTCGAGTTTCAGGCTGTCGTTTATCGCTCTTTGGCTTATCGCTCTTGACATCGACCTCGGTTTTGAAGCGCGTAGCAATGATGGTTACACAGTTCTTGTTACCCAAAGTGTTGTCCATACCGGCACCCCAGATAAGATCTGCGCCAAGATTTCCCTCGTTATTATCAAATTCTCCACCCGTAGTCATCTCCTGCAGGTCGTCCATAATACTGCACAATTCGTTGAGCGAGATCTCCTCTTTACCACATCTGACGTGTGCGAGAATATTTTGAGCTCCGCGAATGTCATTGTGGTTGAGAAGTGGCGAGTGCAGAGCCTCTTTCATTGCGTCAATCAGAGATTTGCCCGTTTCGCATTCAGCCATACACATCAGCGACACACCGCTATTTCTCATAATTGACTTGACGTCTTCCATATCGGAGTTTATGTATGAGTGCTGGCTGACGATACCCGAGATTGAGCGTGCTGCCGTCGCCAAGATGTCATCTGCCTTTCCGAACGCTTCTGTGTAAGCCAAATC
>JAZOQL010000116.1:0-31052 GCA_045656065.1 Rikenellaceae bacterium
CCGCTTGGCCTCCGACTTGTCACGAAAAACTCGGTGTGGTACATACCCCCACATTTGGGCGGTGATTTGTGCCGACATAAACCGACATAAACCGATTAAACCGAAACTATGGAATGATAGAGAGAGGGAAATCAAAATGGCAAAAGATAAAAAGGATTATAGCAAGAAATTTATGCAGACGTATGCGTTCGATGAACTTGACAGGATTGTCAAAGACTCGAAGACGTCGAGCGCGGTCAGAGTGCAGGCGTTGACGCAGATCGCACGTCTTGCTGAACAGATGCAGGACGAAGAACCCGAAAAGAGTTCGAAACTCTCCGAGTTTCTCGATGAATGAAGAAGCCCGCAGAGAAAGAAAATTTCATATTGACCTATTACCAACAGATTTGTGACGGAAGTGTCACGGTTGGGAAGTGGGTCAGACTTGCGTATGAAATGATCATAAAAGGGCTTGAGAACAAGTCTTTTTTTTATGACTCGAAGAAGGCGCACCGCGCGATAAACTTCATCGAGAAATTTGCGCATCATCACGAAGGCGCACTCGCACCGCAGAACATAAAACTTGAGTTATGGCAGAAGGCGTTGATCTCCTGCATCTTCGGAATTGTAGACGAAGACGGAACGAGGCACTTCCGCGAGGTTCTGTGTGTCATCGGAAGGAAGAACGGCAAGACGTTACTTGATGCAAGCATTGCCGATTATATGGCGTTCTGTGACGGCGAGTATGGTGCAAGGCTTTACTTCATCGCGCCGAAACTTCAACAAGCGTCTCTTTGTTACGATGCGCTCTATCAGATGATCAAGAAAGAACCCGACCTCGACGTTATGACAAAACGGCGCAGGACGGACATTTACATCGAGTCGACGAACACGACGGCACAGCCTCTCGCATTCTCACAGAAGAAGTCGGACGGCTTGAACCCTTCCTTTGTCTCCTGCGATGAGATCGCATCGTGGCAAGGGCAGGCAGGACTCAAACAGTATGAGGTCTTGAAGTCTGCACTCGGTGCAAGAAAACAGCCTCTCATCTTGAGCATAAGCACCGCAGGATATGAGAGCGAGGGAATATACGACGAACTCATCAAGAGGTCAACGAGAGTTCTCCTCGGAGAGTCAAAGGAGTCGCGTCTCCTTCCTGTTCTCTATATGATCGACGACATCGAGAAGTGGAACGACCTCAACGAATTGCAGAAGTCGAACCCGAACCTCAACGTCAGCATCTCGGTCGATTATCTTCTCGAGGAGATCGCTGTTGCGGAAGGTTCACTCTCGAAGAAAACAGAGTTCGTTGTCAAGTATTGCAACATACGACAGAACGCGTCACAGGCTTGGCTTTCAATGCAGGCTGTTGAGAAATGCGAAGCAGACCTTCACATCGAAGATTTTGCGCATTGTTATAGTGTCGCGGGACTCGATCTCTCTCGCACGACCGATCTCACGTCAGCCTGCGTCATTATCGAGAAGAACGGCGTCCTCAATGTGTTCTCACATTTTTGGTTGCCTTCCGAGAAGATTGACGAAGCCCAACAGCGCGACGGCGTACCGTATAAGTTATACGTTCAGCAGGGCTACATCTCCCCGTCGGGCGAGAATTTCGTCGATTACAACGATTGTTTTAAGTGGTTCACGCATTTGGTCGAAGAATATGAAATCCTGCCCTTAATGACGGGATATGACCGCTACACGGCACAGTATTTAGTGCAACAGATGCAAGCCTACGGTTTTCAAATGGACGACGTTTATCAAGGCTTTAATTTGTCGCCCGTCATCACGGAAATGGAAGGGCTTTTTGAAGACAGCAAGATCAGATACGCAAAGAACCCGCTCCTCAAGATGCACCTGCTTGACACCGCTCTCAAGAAAGACACCGAGAGCAACAAGCAGAGAATAATCAAGATTGACTCAACCTGTCACATCGACGGCACGGCATCACTTCTCGATGCTTTGACCGTTCGTCAGAAATGGTGCGGTCAATTCGGCTCACAGTTGGAGAACAAATAAAAATGGGACTCAAGGAAATTTTATTCCCGAAGAAAATCGAAGCACAGAAGGACATCGCACTCGCAAAGTCGACGTTCGAGATCATCAACGGCTACACTCCCGTCTTTAGAACGTGGCAGGGAGAAATATATGAGTCGTTGCTCGTTCGTTCGGCAATAGATGCGATTGCAAGACACGCTTCAAAACTCGCGATCACGATTGAAGGCGGGACGAAGTCAGAACTCCTCACAAGGCTCAAGAAGAAGCCGAACGGGTTTCAGACTTGGTCACAGTTCCTCTATCGCATAGCGACCATTCTGAACGTGCAGAACACAGCCTTCGTAATTCCCTTGCGGAATAAGTACGGCGACACGATAGGAGTCTATCCTCTCCGTGCTGTGCGCTTCGAACTCATCAAAGACGACAGAGGTGATCTGTGGGTTCGTTTTCATCTCGAGAAGAATGAGACGACCGCCGAGAGACTTTCCGACATCGGCATCTTGACACGCTTTCAACTCAAGTCTGATTTCTTCGGAGACTCAAACGACGTCCTCAATGACACGATGCAACTCATCAACATTCAGAGGCAGGGCATCGAGGAATATGCGAAGAATGCGTCGAGTTATCGCTTTATGGCGAAACTGACGAACTTCGCGAAGGCAGAAGACCTCGCCAATGAGAGACAGAGATTTGACGCCGAGAATTTCCAAGGAAAAGACGGTGGCGGTCTGCTCCTGTTCCCGAATACATATTCGGACATCAAGCAGATCACGTCGCAGGAGTTCTCTGTTGATACCGAGCAGATGAAACTCATTCAGACGAATGTGTTCGACTACTTCGGAGTAAACGAAGACGTCATTCAGAACAAGGCACACGGCGACGCGTTCTCTGCGTTCTACGAGGGAGCAATCGAACCGTTCGCAATCCAACTCTCCGAAGTTCTGACGTTTATGCTCTTTACCGATAGAGAGTATTCATTCGGCTCGGAGATTTTCTTCACATCAAACCGCATTCAGTATATGAACAACTCCGACAAGTTGGCGGTCTCCCGTGACCTTGCCGACAGAGGAGTCTTGAGCATCAACGAGGTGCGTGAGATTTGGCAACTCCCGCCTGTTGCGGGCGGTGACAGACATATCCTGCGCGGTGAGTATTATGACCCGAACACAGGAGAGAAAGTCGAGCAGATAGGAGACAGCAACGATGAAGGATAACAGAGAATACAGAACATTGAACCTTGAGGTTGAGCAGAGAAATGAGGCAGGAGAGCCTTCATATCTCGTCAGAGGCTACGCTTCAACATATGAGCCTTATGTCCTGTTTACCGACGAGGACGGCAACGACTACAAGGAAGTCATTGAGAAGGACGCGTTCAAGGACGCAGACCTTTCTGATGTTGTTTTCCGTGTTGATCACGAGGGAACGGTTTACGCGAGATCATCAGCAGGCACTCTCGAGGTCGGCTTTGATGAGAACGGACTCTTTGACAAGGCTGACCTTTCAAAGACCGCAAAGGCAAGAGGACTCTTTGAGGATATAGAGGCAGGCAATTATCCGAAGCAGAGTTTTGCATTTACTGTCGCAGAGGACGAGTACGACAAGAAGACAAGAACGAGAACAATCAAAAGGATTGCGAAAGTCTTCGATGTGTCACCTGTGTCATTTCCTGCCAATCCGACTACAAGTCTTGGCGTCGCAACTCGCGACTATTTCAACGGAGTGATTGAGATAGAAAGAGCGGAGAGACTCGAAGCAGAGAAGCGCGCAAAAGATAAAGCACGTTTGGAACTCAAAATCAAACTTATGGAGAATGAAAGATGAAGATTGAAGACATCAAGAACATTTCCGCAGAGGAATGTGAAGCACGTCTCGCAGAGATCAAGACCGAGATGAATGCAGAAGATGCAAACATCGAGGAACTTTCTGCTGAGGTTGACGCAATCGAGGAGAGACGCAAGGCTCTCATCACCGCAGAGGAGCAGAGAAAAGCCCTCGCAGACAAGGTCGCAAATGATGTGACCGCACCTATCATCGAGGAAAGAAAGGAAGAAAAGACAATGGAAGTAAAGAACAACACCGAGTACAGAAACAGCGAAGCATATGTAAATGCATATGCAGAACTTCTCAAGACAGGAGACGTCAAGGAGTTCAGATCAGCGACCGCACTCCTCACCGAGAATGTCAGCGGTGAGATCGCTGTTCCCGATTTCGTATATGACATCATCAAGACCGCTTGGGACGCAAACGAGATCACCTCTCTCTGCGAGCAGGTTCAGATCAAGGGCAACCTCAAGGTTAACTTCGAGATCAGCGGTTCTGATGCCGTAATCCACACCGAGGGAAGCGGAGCAATTTCCGAGGAAGAACTCAACGAGGGCATCGTGACCTTAATCCCTGCTTTCGTGAAGAAATTCAAGTCTTTCAGCGATGAAGTAATGAGCCTTCGCGGAGAAGCATTTGTTCGTTACATCTACGCAGAAATCTCTCACAAGATAATGAAGAAGATCGCAGACACAATCATCGGACAGATCGCAAGCCTTCCTCAGAGCGCGACCTCAACTTCTGTTTCAGCAAACATCGTGAAGGTTGCTCCCGCCGTCGGAACTGTTGCACAGGCTCTTGGTGAACTTTCCGACGAGGCAACTAATCCTGTCGTTGTTATGAACAAGAAGACTTGGAGCGCATTCAAGCAGGCAGAATATGCAAACGGCTATTCTGTCGACCCTTTCGAGGGCTTCGATGTTCACTTCAACAACAGCCTGCCTGCATATGATGACGCGTCCGAGGACGACGTATACGCAATCGTTGGAGACTTCCGCGAGGGCGTGATCGTCAACTTCCCCGACGGTGGCGAGATCAAGTTCACCTTCGACGACCTCACCCGCAAGAAGGAAGACCTTGTCGAAGTTCTCGGCAAACTCTACACCGCGACCGCACCTGTTGCTGACAAGGCATTCGCACTCATCACCAAGCCCGCAGGCGTTTGAGGCTTGATATGATGAGGCTGAAAGTCGTCAAGGCTTTCGCTGACTATGTCATCACATACAAAACATACGGCGTTGGGGAGATCATAAGTCTCCCCGATGACCGTGCTGTTAAGGCTATCGAAAAAGGCTTGGCGGTTGAGATAGCAGAGGACAAGGTCGACGCGAAGGTTGAGACGAAACTCGAAGAAGCACCTAAAAAGAAACCCGCCAAGAAACCCGCCAAAAAGACCGCAAAGAAAGGCTGATATTATGGCACTTTTAGACGATGTGAAAATGGCATTGAGAGTCACAACGCAGGCATACGACGCAGAACTCACCGATCTGATTGAGTCTGCGAAGATTGACCTCGGCATCGCAGGCGTCATCATACCGACAGGAAGTGACACGGTTGTCAACACCGCGATCAAAACCTATTGCAAGATGAACTTCGGAACGCCGAACCCCGCGAATTGGGAAATACTCAAGAAGTCATACGATGAGCAGAAGGCGCAACTTTCAACGTCTTCCGATTACTCCGATTTTTCAATGGTGAGTGGTAATGAATAAATCCGTAACGATTGACCTGCTCAAAAAAACATACACGACCGACTCAATGGGACAGAAAATCTACACGACACAGAAAAATACTGTGTTCGCGACGATCACTTCTATCTCCCGCGCAGAGTGGGTTTCATACTCACAGACAGGCAGGCAGGGACTCGTCCCCGTCTATGTTGCGACGGTCTTCTTCGGAGACTATGAGGGCGAGAGTGAATGTGAATATGACGGTCAGAAATACGGCATATACCGCACCTATGAAAGAGACGACGAACAGGTTGAACTCTATCTTGAAAAGAAGGCAGGGCTTGAATGAGCAAGGTCGGACACATCTCGATTGACAAATTTCTCGACACGCTTGACCTCACTCTTGAGGACTATTCGAAAGGCGTCGACAAATGTCTCGCCAAGGCTTCGGAAGAAGCAGGAAAGACCGCAGAGAATGAATTGCAGGACACATCTCCCGAAGGTTACACGGGAGACTATCGCAAAGGTTGGACGTTCAGAGAAAAAGAGATCAAGAGAGGCAAGTCGTACCGCACCGAACTCGTCGTATATAACTCGACAAGATACCGCTTGACGCACCTGCTCGAAAAATCGCATCGCATCGCAAACAAATACGGTTCATACGGCAAATCATCGCCTAAGCCACACATAGCACCTGCGCAGAAGAAAGCAGAGGAGAAATTCGAGAAAGTCTTCACAGACGAACTCGCAAGGATAAGGATATGACAACAGAACTCAGAGCAATCAAAACAGCATTTGATGACGCGCATATCACATATGCCTACAATGTCTTTCCGACAGACGGCGGTTCTCCTGCACTTCCGTATTGCACAGGCTTCGTGACAGGCGGGCAGACAACACCTGCCGACGATGAGAACTATTTCGACACAATGAATGTGAACATCGTTCTGTTCACGAAGGTCAAAGACCCGACCACAGAAGACGCGGTGAGAGGAGTTCTGAAATCTCTCGGCGTGATCTACGAGTGGGACGAGTCATATTCGACCGATGAGCAGATGTATGCTATCACATACACATTTCAGATGAACGCATAAAGGAGAAAAAGAAATGGCAGACAACAACAAGGTAAAATTCGGTTTGAAGAATTGCCACTATGCCAAGTTGACCGAAGCAGGCGGTGTGATCACCTACGGCACACCTGTCGCTATCAAGGGCGCGGTCAATCTTTCACTCGACGCAACAGGCGACGAGACCAATTTCTTTGCAGATGACACCAAGTATTACAACGTCACCGCAAACACAGGCTATTCGGGAAGCCTTGAACTCGCACTCATTCCCGAGTCATTCAAGACCGACATTCTCGGCTATGTTGCCGACACAAACGGCGTACTTTTTGAGGACGCAGAAGCAGAGCCTTCAAGGTTCGCGCTCCTGTTCGAGTTCGCAGGCGACGCAAATCACACCCGTCACGTTGTGTATGATGTTACCTGCTCAAGACCTTCTCTCGCGTCCAACACCGTGACCGAGACCAAAGAGCCTGTGACCGAGACTCTCAACATCACCGCATCACCTCTGCCTCTTGACAGCAACGGAATGAGACTCGTCAAGGCAAAGGTCAACGAGGGCGAGACAGAGTATGCGGGCTTCTTCTCTGCTGTCTATCAGTACACCTAATCTTTTCAAGCGAGGATAAAAAAATGGAAAAGACAATCTGTATTGACGGACGTGATCTCAAGTTCAAGGCGACGGCGAGTACACCCCGAGTGTACCGCCAAGCCTTCGGACGAGACATATTCGTCGACATCTCATCTATTATCGCAGGCTACAACTCAAACCTTGACCTGCCTATCGAATGCCTAAACGCTTTCGAAAACATCGCGTATTGTCTCAATGCGCAGGCAGAGGGGAGAGAGATCAAGCGCGAAAGTATCGAAAAAGATATGGAAGAATGGCTCGATCAGTTCGAGACGTTTTCTATTTATCATATATTCCCCGAAATTATGGAATTATGGCGGTTGAACAGAGAGCAGACCGTCGAACCAAAAAACCCGCTCGCCCGACCGAGCGACCAATGACAACGGCATTGTTTATGCTTCGATGTTTGCAGGTCGGGCTTTCACTTGACGACCTCGACAAATTAGACATCGGGCTTGTCTCCGATATGTTTGTCGAGATGTCAAATGATCACGAGAAATGGGATATACAAGCAACACAGGAAGACTTTGACAAGTTCTAAATGGTGATGATATGGCTGACAGAATAAAGGGCATCACAATCGAAATTGACGGCGACTCTAAAGGGCTGTCGCAGGCACTCAAAGGCGTCAACAAGGACATCAAGTCGACGCAGACACAACTCAAGGACGTTGAGAAACTTCTGAAACTTGACCCTCACAACGTCACGCTTCTCGGTCAGAAAATGAAGATGTTGCAGACCGAGATCGGACAGACGAAGGACAAACTGTCTCAACTCAAGTCTGTCTCCGAGGAAATGGAGAAAGGTCTCAAGAACGGCACGGTCACGGCTGAACAGTATGACGCGTGGCAGAGAGAGATCATCGAGACCGAGAACAATCTCAAAGACCTCGAGGAACAGTTGAAGAAAGTGCCGACCGCATCAGAGGCTATGATTGCGAAGGTCTCCGATGATATGGACGCACTCGGTCAGAAGGTCTCATCTGTTGGCGATAAAATCGCAGGAATGGGCGACGCATTGATGCCTGTTTCCGCAACGATCACCGCTATCGGCGGGGCTTCAATCAAGGCGTGGACAGAACTCGATGACGCAATGGACAACGTCATCAAGAAGACAGGTGCATCGGGCGAGTCGCTTGAAGAATTAGAGGACATTGTCAACTCTATCGCGACGACAATCCCGACCGATTTTATGACCGTATCGAATGCGGTCGCAGAGACAAACACACGCTTCGGAGTTACGGGCGAAGAACTTGAAAAACTGTCTTCGTCATTCATCAAGTTCGCAGAATTAAATGACACAGATGTCACCGCATCAATCGACCAAGTCTCCGCAATGATGAAGGCGTGGGGATTAGAGACAAGCGACGCCGTGCAGGTTCTTAACCTGTTAAATGGCGTAGGTCAGAACACGGGAGTCTCTGTCGACAATCTCGCGAACTTAATGCAGGACAACGCTCTTTTCTTCAAAGAGTTCAATCTTTCCTGCGCACAATCCGCGACTCTCCTCGGAGATATGGAGAAGAACGGCATCGACGCATCAGCAGGCGTCACAGCCTTAAAAACCGCAATGGCGAAAGCCACAGCAGACGGCAAGACTCTCTCTGAAACTCTCCGTGATTTTGAGTGGGCGATTGAGACCGCAGGCATTTCCGATATTGAAAAATTGGAAATGGCAAAGGAATTGTTCGGCGGGAAAGCATACGCGCAGATACTGAACGCGATGCAGGAAGGCAATCTCTCGTTTATGAATATAACAGGCTCGATGTCTGATTATTCATATAGCGTTGAGAACACATTCCGAGAAATCCAAGACCCGATTGACGAGTTCACAACAGCAATGAATGAACTCAAAATACTCGGCGCAGAAATCGGAGAGCAGGTCATTCCCGTCTTAGTGGACGTTTTACACGATTTAGAGCCTATCCTGCGCGATCTCAAGGACGCGTGGGAAGCAATGAGTGAAGACGAGCAGAAAGAACTCATTGAAAACCTCGGCAAGATCGCACTCCTCGCTCCTGCATTATCGACAGCAGGTCGCGTGATCGGTGGCGTCGGCGCAGGCATATCGGGACTCGCAAAGGCAGGGAAGATGTTGAGCGGTCTCGGCATCGGTGCGAAGGTTTCCTCGATGTTCGGCGGTGGTTCTGTCGCATCAGCAGGAGCAACGGCAGGCGCATCTCTCGGCACAGCACTCCTTGGCGGTCTTGCAGGCGCACTCGCGGGCGGTGCAATCGGAAAAGCACTCGACAATTATGTCATCGCGCCGTTCTTGGAGAGGTTCGGTTCTTCCGATGCTGAGTGGTACAAAAATTTCACTTGGTTTGGTGACGGTGGTCTCTTTGATGAGATGTTTGACTTCAACTCCGTGCAAGAAGCACTCGACGTGTATTCGGGCGCATTTTCTGCAATGGGCGCAGACATCAAGGCAGGCTTGACACAGGACATTGAGACCGTCAAGACAGGCTTCGGAACGATCACAGACATCATTGACGACAGCACGAAAGCAGAGAGAGAGTCAATCATTGCAGGTTGGAATTTGATCTCTGATACAACGTCGCAGATATGGGACGGCATCAAGACAAACGTCACCGACAAATGGGACGGCATCAAGCAAAAGTTCACCGATTTCAAGGACGGCGTTGCGGAGACGTTTCAGAACATATTCGACACAATAAAGGGAATATGGGACAGCCTCGGGGAAATGTTCGAGGAAGGTTTTGACCTCAAACTTCCGCACATCTCTGTGAGCGGTGGCGTCCCGCCGTATGGCATCAACGGAATGGGAACTCTCCCGAAGTTCAACGTCGATTGGTACGCAAACGGTGGCATCTTGACATCTCCGACGATCTTCGGAATGCAGAACGGTCGCTTCCTCGGCGGTGGTGAAGCAGGTGCGGAAGCGGTGCTTCCTCTGTCAAATCTCGAGTCAATGATTGCAGGCGCGATGACGCAGGCACTCGGCAACGGTGGCGACACGATCATCAACGTCTCGATTGATAACAACAATCTCGGCTCGGTTCTTTTGACAGCACAGCAGATGATGTCATTGAGGAGAGGCAAATGAGCAAACTGAATGATTACCCCGTAAAGATAAATAATACACCAATCCCTGTGCCTATCGAGTGGAGCGAAAACTCCTCGGTCGTCGAGAATGCAATGACGACAGAAGCAGGCACAGACGTCGTCGACGTTTTGAGAGTGGACAAGTTGACCGTGACGGCATCGTTCGATGTCTCGTCCTCTTGGCTTGCCACTTTCAAAGGTTGGGCGAACTCAACGAGCGCACTCGCGGTCAAAATCTATGACCCCGTGACCGACGCATATGTTGAGAGATCAATGAGGATTAGGAACTTCATTTCAAACCTTGTTCCGAACTCCGACAACACAAGCGGGACAATAGGTCTCTATAATCTCACTTTTGACTTGATTGAATTTTAAGAGGTCGCGATGTATAGCACGAGCGCAGACTTTCAGACAAAAATCAAAGAAGAAATTCGCGTATTTCATTGGAGCGGTGTCATCAACACACCGACTCCAATTTCTTTTTATGACAAAGATGTCATATCGGGACAACTCACGAGAGCGATTGCAGGGGAAAAGATAGAGATCGGTTCTGTCTATGCTTCGCAACTCACTCTCGAAGTTAATCTTCCGAGCGTGTCGAGATATGAACTCTACGGTTGCGAGATTTCCCTGTTCGTTGAACTCGAAGGCGCGCTTGATGTCGTGCCAATGGGCGAGTTCATCATCACGGAAGCAAATCAGAGCGCATCAAAAATCACTATCACCGCATACGACGCGATGATCAAGTTCGATGATGTGGCGTTCTCTCCTTCCCTTCACAACACCATACAATCACCGTATGCGTGGCTCACGGAGATGTGCCTTGATTGTGGCGTCACTCTCGGCTCTACATCAGCGCAGATTGAAGGACTCGCAAACGGGAACAGAAACACAGGCTTCGCAGATGTCGTCTCTGATGTTTCGACTTGGCGTGATGTACTCGGATATTTGGGCGCATATCTCGGCGCGTTCGCATACATCGGCAGAGACGGCTCGCTTTATATGGGCGTGTATGGCTCTATTTCGGACGACACCGTGCCTGCATCGTTTAGGTTGACCTCTAACCTGTCTGATTTTAGAACGACCTACGACGGGCTTTATGCGACGTTTAAAGACGGCGGTGTGCAGGAGTATGTCAGCAACTCAAACACAGGCGGGATTGTACTCGACCTTGGCGTCAATCCTTTCCTGCAATTTTCCAATCAGACGAACCGTCTCGAAGCATTGCAGGAGATCATCGACAAATTCAACGGGATTTATTACGTCCCGTATGCGTCGGAGATGCCTCTAATTCCCGTTTATGACCCGTCGGACGTCTTAACCTTCGTCGACAACCAAGCGGGCGCGTATGACGTCGGTGCGATCACAGAGATCACATACAACATCGGCGGGACGATGACCGTTCAATGCTCGGGCGACAATCCTCGCCTCACATCTGCACAGGACAGGTTCTCAAAAACGGTCGCAGGTCTGTCGAAGGATTACAACAACGGGCAGGAGACAGGAGCAAAAAACTTTTGGCTTCTTCATACCGAGAACACATCGGCTCTCACGGTCGGAAATTCGAAGACATTAGTCGCCCGCATAGATTGGACGCAGACAGTTGACGTTCAGCGTATGGGCTTTATGTTCACAGCAGAGGCAACGCTCTCCGCGACAGCGACGGTCAAGGTTCTGATCACCGTCGATGATGAGGCGTCGTATGAGTTCGAAGTGACCGAGGAGAAGTCGATGATCGGAAAGAGAGTCTTCACATCGACCTGCGGATTTAGAGTCACAGGAAAGACGACACACTCGGCTCTCGTCTATATGACCGTAACAGACACACCGACAATTTGGAGTGATTTAGTATGAGCGCAACAATCGGAATAAATGATCTGAAATTCGTCATATTTGGAGCAGGTCACGACTACACTCTCGCAGACTCGGGCGACGGCGACGTGCAGATTTTCTCTCACCCGTTCGTACCCTTGAACTCGGTCAACTATGCGGGACAGTATTATTTCCTCGTCCCCGATGAAAACGGCGACCCTATGGACGCCGTAAAAGACGACATAGCGCATTGTACTTTCACGCCCGCACTCGGAACGGCTTTCAGCACCGAGGGCGAGGTAACGGTCGAGTGCCACTATCACAGAGAGTATATCTACGACGAAGAAACCCTTGTCGTTGATAAGACCGTATCGCAGAAAATCACGGTCGTTAATCACGGGTCAGTTTCGCAGAGTAATACATATTGTGATTTGTACTCGGACGGTTATTTGTTCTATCGTCCTCGCTATACATCAACGGTCGAAAATAATCTTGTGCTTGTCGGTACAGGACAGCCGAGCAAGGTATCGTCCCTTCCTTGGAGAGTTGGACAACTCGGCAATGGAATATATGAGTTTTGCAATGGCTTTAATCTTTCCGATATTTCCGAATTACAGTATGCAGATACCTCGCACGTTGTGGGAATGTACGGAGTATTCGGCACGGCGAGGTATTTGAACAATGACAAATTGACGGAAGCGTTGGGCGGTTGGAATGTTGAAGCATTAAGAACAATAAATCACGTTCTCAACTACGCATACAACATCGTTGATCTGTCGTTTATGCTGAAATGGAACGCACCGAACCTTGAAAACCTTGAAACGGCATTCAGCGAAATGTACGACCTTGCTTCATTGCACGGCTTGGAAAATATCCCGTTTGATAATGTCACGAATTTGAGGGCGACATTCTATTCGGACACGAAACTGACGGATATATCCGCACTCACAGGAAAGAACGTCGAAAAGGTCACAACAATGGTTCGCCTTTTCAATTCCTGTTTGGCACTTTCCGACTTATCACCGCTTGCAAATTGGAAACCGCTCGCATTGAAGGATATGACAAGCACTTTCGAAGGTTGCACGGCTATCAAGAATTACAACGCATTGATAGGTTGGTCGCCTAAACTGTCAGCGATTATCTATTGCTTCAAGGGCAATTCATCGCTTGTAAATATCGAAGGCTTGGCAAATCTCGATGTTTCCGAGGTCGAGGATTTTACCGAGGTATTTATGAACGATTCGGCGGTGAGGTCGCTTCACGGCTTGGAAATTTGGGACGTATCAAGCGGAAAGAAATTCGCCCGCACGTTCTCGACTATGCCGTACTTGTCAACGCTTGAACCGATAAAGAATTGGAACTTTGCAAGTGCGGTCGATGTTTCCAATATGCTTGAAAGCAACGGCTTTGTAGCCAATGTAGACGGCTTGAATTGGAATTTCCCGAACCTCACGGGGAACGCTTCAATATTCGGTTCAACGCATAAACTTTGGTATTCGTCGATAATCAACAAGGTTATATATGAGGCTTGGTGGTACTACTACGACATCGACGGCAACGCATACGGCGGGTCAGCGGTCTATGACATCGATCACCCGCTCGTACAAGTATGGAAAGATGCAAGCGATGCACAGAGTTGGGCGGTCGGCGGTTCTAATCTTGCGATGTTCCGCAACACGGAATGGGATAATTTACCTTCTTGGAATTAAGGGGAAACAATGGGAACATATACACCGAATTTAAACTTATATAAACCCGATGCAAGCGACCCGTTCGGAGAGTTTCGGGAAAAGTTCAATGACAATATGGACATTCTCGACAACGGCGGTGGTGGCGGTGGTGGTGGACATACCATCGTTGATGAGAACGGGTCAGATATGCCCGCCGAGAGTAAATTACAGTTCACAGGCAACGTCAGCGTTACCGACGACAACGTAAACGGTGCAACGGTCGTTGATGTATTAGGCGGTGGCGGGAACGTATACGGTGCGTTCGTTGATACCAACAGGATATTGTTATCTACAACAGCTTTCACGGGTTCGTATTCATACACCGCAACGGAAGATTGCTTTGTATGCTTTTATATTTCCCCGAGAGCAAATGATGACACATTCATACAGATCGACGGCGAAAATGTCGGGAGTTGGTGGCGTTCGTCCGTGATAACCGACACGGCTTCATTCTATGTCAGAAAAGGACAGACAATATCTGTTCCCAATGCCCACACCTCATACAATAGTTATATTTGGGTATACGGCATAACTCAAGGCACGAACGGCATATATGCCCCCGTTATCTATTCCGACAACGAGAGAGTAATCGGAGTTTGGCGGGATAATAAACCGCTTTACCAAAAGACATTTGTTATAAATCCTTCATCGGCTGAATTTGACGTTGATGTTTCGGCACTCAATATCGACAAAATGGTAAAGCGTGAGGCGACTTTTTCAAGACAAGCCTCGCCGACGGTAGTTCAGCAAAAAGACTTGGAATACCGCACGGAAAGCCCCGCAAATAACGCTTATGGAATTATAGCGGAACTCCGAAACACAAATCTCCGTATTAGCATAAGTCAGTATCCGTATACGGAAATATTGGAATTTCGAATAACGCTTTTCTACACCAAAACAACAGACGTTGCGGGTTCGGGAAATTGGAACACCGACGGAGTACCCACACATCATTACTCGACAAGCGAGCAAGTGATAGGAACGTGGATAGACGGCAAGCCACTTTACGAACGCACTTGGGATTTTTCGGCTTCACCCGTAATGCTTTCGTATGCGAATTGGGTCAATTCGGGAATATCGGCGGGCGAAAATATCAAGTCGATTATGTCCGCAGAATTGAAATACGGAACGGTAACTAATATGGCGGTCGAGGTTGCGGTAGGTGCAGACGGCTACCCCGTGGCATTTCAGAAAGTCGAAAACACGGGCAATACCCGTGGAGTTGAATATTGCACGTTGAGATACACAAAAACTACTGATACTTGACGAGGTGCTTATGTGGTACATATACCGAATAACAAATATGTTGGACGGCAAGACCTATATAGGGCAACACCGATATACAAGCCAAAATGACAATTATTTTGGGAGTGGCAAAATCTTGCGACGGGCAATAAACAAACACGGGCGGGAGAATTTCAAAAAAGAAATTTTGTTATCTCGAATACCCGACAGAAAATCCGCAGACGAAGCCGAGATAAAGTATATCAAGTTGGAACGTGAAAAAGGGAGAGCCGAGTATAACATCACAAACGGCGGGGAAGGGTTCAGAGGACACCATAAGAAGGACACAAGGGAACGTATAAGCGTTTCTTTAATGGGTAATCAGAGAGCCAAAGGAAAGAACCTCGGAAACACACACGCCAAAGGAAATGTATTGACCGAGGAAACAAAAAGGCAAATGGGGGAAAGCCGAAAAGGAAACACAAACAACGGCATAACCTTGATACGTTGCCTTGAAACGAACGAGATACATCGAACCCTTGAATGGAAAAAACTCGGATATAGGAATGCTTATTGCGTTGCCTATGGTAGACAGAAAACGTGTCACGGAAAGCATTTTGTTTTAGCAGATTAAAGGAGATAAGCCGATATGAATTTACTCGTTATTAAGACTTTGACAGACGGAACTATGGCAAGAAGCCTTCTCAATTACCCGTCAGAGAACGACGCTCTTTCCGCTCTTTACTACGAATTATGGTACGCAACATCAGATACCAATTTGCGGGCGATTATGGTTGAACTTATCTCCGACGACGGACGGGTTGTTAAGTGCGAGAGATTTTCAAGACCCGTTGAAATTGCACCCGTGGAAAGCGAGGTCGAGGCATAATGTGGGAAGCAATCAAAGACGTGCTGACGTCGTCAAATGCGCTCATCGTGATCATCTTTTTGATGTTCTTCATCATCGTCGCTTTTGTGCTGATCAAGAGCGGTTGGCTGAACGTCCACACGGAGAACATCAAGATCGGAGCGAGAGATAACGAGAGGAACATCATCAGACAACAGCAGGATTATGTTCTTCTGCATCTCAAGAGTGCGCTCAACAATATGCCAAAACCCGAAGGATATGACAAGAACCTCGGAGAACTCGTCATAATGGCGGTCTATTGTGAGTACGTTTCGTGGATTGCATTCAATCATCTGACCAAGTCGGAAAAGTACATCGCGGTCAAGCAGAACAAACTCGTCGAACTCGTTGATCAGTACACATACAAAGAGGAGTTTAAGACGGACGAGTTCAAAGACCTCATCAGACAGGACACAAAAAACACGATATATGAACTCATCAACATAAGAGAGATTTACAAGGATTGAAAGGAGAAGAATATGAGCAACAAAGTATATGACATTTTAAAGTGGATAGCGCAGGTCGTTCTTCCTGCAATCGGCGCGTTGTATTTTGGACTCGCGAGCATTTGGGGACTCCCTTATGCGCAGGAGATTGTCGGAACAATAACCTGCATCGACGCGTTTCTCGGTGCGCTCCTCGGCATTTCTACGGTTCAGTACAAGAGGCGAAACAATGGTTGAGAACACACTTCTGATCTTCGTCGGAGTTCTCGCTGTGTGCTGTGTCTTCATCGGCGTGTTGCAGATCATCAACGAGCAGGACGGAAAGGAATGACAAATGGAACTAAACGGAATAGATGTCTCAATCTATCAGCCTAACATCTTATGGGGAACGGTCGCCAAGTCTCAACAGTTCGCAATCATCAAATGTGGTGGTAGTGAGTGCGGAAGATTTGAAGACCGCACATTCAGATACAACTACGCCAATGCGAGAGCAAACGGCGTGAAACTCGGCGCGTATTTTATGGGCGGGAAAGGCTTCACAAGCGCAGAAGCGGGCAGAGCCGACGCAATGTATTGCTTGCAGATTATATCGGGCTTGTCGTTCGAATTTCCCGTGTTCATTGACCTCGAACTTCCCTCTCCTGCAACAAGGCAGGGAAACACCGACGCCTGCATCGCGTTCTGTGAGATGATCAAGAGCGCAGGATATAAAACAGGCATCTATGCGTCCGACATTTCGGGCTTCAAAGACCGTCTCGACCTGTCGAGGCTTGGTACATATGATTTATGGGTCGCTCGTTACGGTTCACAGCCTCAATATGCGACGAATTGGAGCATATGGCAATATTCCTCTGACGGAGCGGTTGCGGGCGTAAATGGGCGCGTAGACGTCAACAAATCGCGCAAGGATTACGCAGGCGGGACGACGGAGATGTTCGTCTATATGGGCGAAAATTTCGCACCTGTGTTCAATCCCGATTTTTACGCCGAGAAATATGCCGATCTCAAGCAGGCATTCGGCAATGATCACACGATGCTGTGGCAACACTTCACGACGTTCGGAATGTGGGAGTTCAGACAGGCTTCCGCAGAGTTCAATCCGACCGTGTACCGTGACAGATATGCAGACCTTGAGAAAGCATATTCTGATTACTTCCCGCTTTACTATTGGCACTATTGCCACTTCGGGAAAAAAGAAGGTCGTTCTGCGATCTGATCGCATTTCGATATTTTATCCTCGCTTATGCCCTTGCGGTTTCCATACCGTGAGGGCTTTTTTAGTTGAGCAAAAAGTCGAGCAGACGATGCACAGATCAGAAGCAGGTCGGAGAAAAGAACCCCGAAAAAATGGACATTCTGAACTCCTGCGAACTATAACGACAAGAAAAAAAGGAACTCGTGTCTCACTTAAAACCCGCATAAATACTGACATTGTGAGCATTGCTTGAGCAAAAACTCGAGCAATGTTTTGCTTTGTCAAAAATTTTTGTTGACAACACTACGCGAGCGTAGTAATATGGACATAAGCCGAAAGGTGATCACAGAAAGGAGACACAGATGACAATCCTCATTGAGAAAGAGATCAACGGATATTATTACAGAGCAATGTTCAGCACCAAGAACGGCAAGCCCTCAATGCACACCTCTCTGCTGAACAGGCGCGGAACATATCATAGAAACCTCGATTTCAGATACTTCGACAGCAAGGAAGAAGGAAACGAGAAATTCAAGAGTATGATCGCAGAAGGTTACAAAGTCATTGATAAATGGTGAGAAAGGAGACGCAGATGAAATCATTCAGAGGTTCGGTCGAAGGCTTGATCGTCGCAACATACCGCAGAGGCAAATTCACTTGGAATTGCAGGATTGTGAACGGTTTCTATTTCGCCACATTCCACAACGGAAGACAGACATCGCAGACCTACTACTCAACAGATAAGAACGAAATCAACGAACTAATCGCAAAGGAAATCGCAAAAGGTTTCAAGAGAGTTTTCTGAAAGGAGAGAGATATGAGAAGAACATTCACAGGACTCAAAATCGACGAGAACCTCGAGTCACAGGGCGTCTCAAGGTTCGTAATCTTCGGACAGATGTCAGACGGTTCGTCCTGCTATCACGAGATAGATGAGCAGGGAAACGAGATCGAGGACGCGTGGTATTCACGCTCGATCAAGTACAATATGAACCTATTTTTCCTCGAGGGAGTATGAAAGGAGCAGAATATGAGATTTGTTTATGATGACGGCGGGCGTTCGAAGTATTACAAGGCAGGAGAGGTCGGTGATTGCGTGTGCAGAGCAATCAGCATCGCAACAGGCAGAGACTACAAGGAAATTCACGACCTCATCAACGAATACTCGAAGAACGAGCGCAAGAGCAAGAGATGCTCGAAAAGTTCGGCAAGGAATGGAGTGCGCAAGGAGACATCGAGGAAAATTCTCGAGAGCCTCGGCTTCGTATGGACGCCGACGATGCAGATCGGGCAAGGTTGCAAGGTTCACCTGCGAGAAGACGAACTTCCTGCAGGAACTCTCATCGTCTCCGTGTCGAAGCATCTGACCTGCGTGATCGACGGAGTGATACACGACACCTATGACCCGACGAGAGACGGCGAGCGGTGCGTGTATGGATATTACAAAATGCAGGAATGATGCGGGTTTGAGGGGAGAGCAATCTTCCCTCAAAATTTTTTTATTTTTTTTCGTTCGATGTATTGACAACACTACGCGAGCGTAGTAATATGGACTCAAGTCAATCAACCACACACACCCGAAAGGAGATCACAATGAACGAAATGACAAAGACTTTATGGTTCGGAACAAGACCCGAAGGCGCAGGTTGCCTCACTCCTCTCACCTATCGCAAGGTCACAGCGAAGAAGGTCAGCGAGATCGTCGAAGGCGTCGAGAACCTCTACGAAGACGAGCAGGGCAAGAGATACATCGTCTCCTACAATTCATTCAAGAGAAGACAGGAGTTCATCGAATACTAATCAACAGCGAAGGCGGGGCGCAAGCCCCGCACACAGAAAGGAGTCAATTATGAGCAAAGTCAACGTTATCAAGTGGTTCGATTATGAGGACAGCAGAAAATTAGAGGAGCAGGTCAAGTTCTACATCGCAGGCACGATCGAAGGTTATCTCAACGGTTGTTATGACGACAATTACGAGCCTATGACCCGCGAGGAGTGGTTCGATTATGTGTGGAAGTGCATCGAACTCGACAAGGACGTCATCGTCAACGGCAATGAGTCGAAGCATCTCACATTCTACGGCAAGGACAAGACGAGAAAACTCGTTGAGACCTATCTCGACAACTACGCAGACGTGCAGGAATACATCAAATGATCACGCGGGGCTTTTGCCCCGCAGAAAAGGAGCAGAGTATGAATAACAACGAAGTTAAGCAGGCAGAGACCAAGATGCGCAGACCTATCACAATCACCTATGATTGGCTTTACAATGACCCGTTCGGAGCAATCCGCAGAGTACACAGATGTGAGACCTTCGAGGAGTATCACAGAGTCGTGAGAATACTTCACGAACACGAGGACAAGTACAAGGTCATCAATGTCACAAGAGAAAAGGAAGGCTGAAACGCAGAGCAGATGCGGGTTTGAGGGGAGAGCAATCTCTCCTCAAATTTTTTTGAAAAAAGTTTATTTTGGGTATTGACGAATACTACGCCTGCGTAGTAATATAGACACAGGTCAGACAACAACACACTCACCAAGAAGGGAGACAACAGATATGATGAAGCAGGAATTTGAAGCACTCGCAGGTTACGAAGTCAGCACCGACGACTACAACAAGATCATCGAGCCTATGTATATGGCAACAAGCCTCACGAAAGAGGAGTTCGTCAAGACAATCAACAAGAAGCGTTTCGCACTCAAGACTCTCAAGAGCATCGTCAAGGAGATGAAGCAGATCGGGAAGCACCTCGAGGAAACCTGTGACCACTACCACGACACCGAAGCACACGACAGGCTTCACGCACTCGTTGATGAATATATGGAGAGAAAGGGCTACATCATCGAAGGCATTCGCTACGCAGGATATATGATCGACGACGAGATGACAAGGTTCAAGTGCTATCACCCGAGCAAGGTTGTGATCTACGGACGGAACGACTACAAGACAATCGAGACAATCGACCTCATCTGACAACCACACACAGCGCGGGGCTTCAAGCCCCGCAGGAAGGAGTCAATTATGACATATCCCATTATCGAGCGCACATACTTCTCATCAGAGGCTCACGCGTGGTCATTCGCAAAGATGATCAGCAAACTCAATCATCACGTCGTCAGCAATTACGGACGCGACGACAGCAGGGACAACGAACCCTATTTCGTCGAAACCCTCAATGACCCGTTCTCGACCAAGGAGCAACTCCTTGCGAGAGTTTCCCACTAACACACGGCGCGGGGCTTTTGCCCCGCAGGAAGGAGCAAACAATGGCAGAACTCATCAAGATAGACAGGAACGGAACGAAGTATTACGAGGGAATGATCACCTGCGACAGATGCGACGGCAAGGGCATCTACTACATCGGAGTCAACAACGGCAGACTCGTCCCTTCGTGGGTCGACCAAGGAGTATGTTTCAAGTGCGCAGGCGCAGGCAAGGTCGTAGGCAAGTGGAAAGAGTACACTCCCGAGTACGCCGAGAAACTCGAAGCCAAGCGCAGAGCAAAGGCAGAAGAACAGGCTCGTCTGTACGCCGAGGAACAGGCACAGCGCGAAGCAGAGCAGAAAGCCAAGGAAGAAGCCGAGCGCATCGAAAGAGAGCGCGTAGAGGCGCAGGAGAGAGCGAGAAAGGCAATCTCACAGCACGTCGGAGAGATCGGAGACAAGATTGACCTCGATGTCGTCCTCGAGAAAAGAGCGTGGTTCGATGTTCCCTCGTTCAGAGGCTTCGGCACAGACACGATGTACGTCTACACATTCCGTGATCAGCAGGGCAACGCTCTCGTTTGGAAGACAGGCAAAGGTCTCGTTCACGAGGCAGGGACGAAGGTTCACCTCACAGGAACGATCAAAGACCACAACGAATACGACGGCGAGAAGCAGACGGTTCTGACGAGGTGCAAAGTCAAGGCGGGAGAGTGAAAAATCTCTCCCGAAAAAAATTTTAAAAAAATTATATTTTTTTCTTGACAACACTACGCGGGCGTAGTAATGTATAGACAAGAAACAACAAACCCCCATTTGAAAGGAGTCAACAATATGAGAAATTTTAACGAGTTACCGCAGGAAGTACAGGACACAATCAAGTATTACGCGAAAGCATACAGCGAAGTACACGTCGTATTTGAAAATGGCGAATATCATTACGGCGGTGTTTGCCTCAAGGCTCACTATCCCGACGATTACGAAGTGATCGGAGACTTCTACGCGAAAGACCTCTTTACTCCCGAAGAAAGAGACATCAACTACATCGAGTGCTTCCACGATTACCCTCACGGTTACAAGGGACGCAGGGATTACCAAATGCTCCGCGACATCAAGGGAAATTGGGACGTGAAGTTCAAGTTCGACGAAGCAGGAAACCTCGTAATAGCATAAACACAGCAGGCAGGCGGGGAGCGACAAACTCCCCGCAGGAAGGAGAAGGATATGAGAGAGCGCAACAGATACTTCGACGGCAAGCAGAGATACAAGGTCGTTGAACACTTTCACGAAGCAGGCGAGAATATCATCGCGCAGGGCTTCACAAGTCAGAAGCAGGTCACAGAGTTCTACAAGGCATACAGATCAGAACACGGCAAGGACTCGACGAAGAAATTCACGACGGTCGGATACAAGGAAGGAGAGGAGAGGGCTTGACCCTCTCCCGCAGGAAGGAGAAACAGATGAAACTGATCAAGAGAAGCGCAGGCAACTACATCACCGAGGACGGACAGTATACGATATGGAGAAGGGAATGGGACGCGAGGTGGTACTTATACACGGGCGGGCTGATGATCGGCACATACCGCACGATGAAGCAGGCGAAGGAAGAAATCGAGAGGCGTGAAGTAGGAAGGAGTGCAAAATGACAAGAGAGGAAGTCATCAAAGACCTTGAGGGAATGCTTGAGAAGATCAAAGACTATGGAGTTCCCGACGGAATGACAGACGAGGCGTACTTCGATATGATCATCAGCCTCGAGTCAGCAATCGACAAGGCAATCGAGAACGGCGAGGAATGAAAGGAGCGCAGAATGATACTCACAGACAAGAACAGACGGAAGCACATCATCACAGGCGACAGATACGGCACGACATACGTCAAGAACTTTTACATTATGCCCGAGCCGAAAGGTTGGAACGTATCGGTTCAGAGGTGGTCAAGCGACAATATGAAGGTCGAGTCGAAGCACCTCAAGCACATCGAAAGATAACACTACACGAAAGGAGCAATATATGATAAAATTTATCAGACAGTATAAATTCTACGGTTCGGATTGGTTCGACATCGTCTACACAGACGGCAAGTACATCACACGCGTCAGAACGTGTCTCTTGCAAGACCTGCCGAAGACAGCACAGAAGTACATCGAGAAGGCGACGCCAAGAGTGCAGGAGAGAAACAGAAACGGTCACGGAGTCTTCTGCGGAGAAGGAAAAACCGAGACCATATACGAAGTAAAGGAGAGCAACAGATGAAAGACTACATCACGTTGAAAGAGTGGGCTGAAAAGCACGGCATTGACCCCGCGACAGCGAGGCAGAGGGCGTTGAGAGGTTCGTTTCAGACCGCCGAGAAAATGGGAACGGTTTGGGTCATCAGAAAAGACGAGCCACACGTCGACCACAGGAGAAGGAGAGAGGATTGAACGCCTCTCTCTTTTTTTATCCGATCAGATGCAGGGCATCAAGTTGACGGTTCGCCTGTTCTTTCTGTTCCTTCATTCGGTGCAGGTAAATCTCCCGAGTGATACGGCTGTCAGAATGCCCGAGACGCCGTGAAATTTCCTCGAGAGGGACGCCTGCCTTCGCGAGCATAGAGCAATGGCTGTGACGAAGTGTATGCGGGCTTATACGCCGATTTAAGACGCGCTCGGAGACTTCCCGCAGATAGTTCGAATATGTGTAGTATTTGAACCGACCGCCGTCGACATCGGGGAAGAACACAAGCGAGTCATATCCGCAGACCTGCGCCTGCCACTTCGTGTATGATCTGATCTCCTCGACAACTTCACGGAGTTCGGATTGAATGAACACGTCTCTCTTGCTGTCGAATGTCTTCGCGTCCGTCAAGACCTTGTTATTCGCGTCATACGTCCTCGTGACGTGTATGTAATCGCCTCGCACGTCATTTTTATCGAGTGCGACAAATTCGCCTACTCTCAAGCCCGAGAGGAGCAAAAAACGCGTGATCAGAAAATGGCGTCTCTCGGTCATCGCATCGAGGAGTCTGTTCATCTCATCGGTCTCAAGAAATTTGTCTTGAATGCGCTCCTTCTTGGGCGTGTCTTGGAACGGTGTCAACTTGTCGAAGACTTCCCTGCTGTGAACGAGGTCATTCCGATAACACCAAAGCCAAAACGTCTTGAAGATTTTCAGAAATCCGTTCAAGGTTCTGTTTTCCCTGCCCGATGCGATGAACTTCTTCCGCACGAAGCCTGCGGTCATATTGTCGAGATATGCGTCGCCTGTGATCTCGATGATCGAGTGCAGGGAGATGCGAGCCTTCCGCACAGAGGACGGTTTGAGGCTCTTTGAAATGTCTGTGATATACAGAGAGATCGCTTCGGAGAAAAGAAGGCGTCGGAAGGAAATGCTCTCAATCTTCTCTGTGAGCCTCTTGAACGCCTCATTTTCGGCTTTTAATCCTTTGCCCTTAATCTTGACCGAGACAATCTTCGAAAGCCCCGTCTCGGGCATTTTAACGCGTTCTTGAACCATATCCTTATAAATCCACATCGGCGTCTCCTTTCTGTATGAGTTCCGCATACTTGATCAGACGGGAAACCTGCGGGGACACGATCAGATCATACGGTTCAACACCGAGTGCCTGTGCAATCTCCGCGACCTTGGTCTGTGATATGTCCATTTGACCGTTTTCAATCTTCGAGATAGACGACGCGGGATTTGTTCCGTCGACATATCCTGCACGACGACCGAGTTCTCTCTGACCGATGCCTAACTTCTCACGATAAAACTTGACACGTCGTCCGAAGTCGAGAAGATATTGTTTTTTCTCATTTTCTGTCATATTCATCACGCTCCTTTCCACCTCAATATTATCGCCAAACGATATACATTGTCAAAAATATTTTGCAAAAAGTATTTGACAAGTGTATCGGGAGAGTTTACACTTTGGAATATCGGGAGAGGTTACACCCGAACATCACAGGAAAGGAGAGAGACATCAGAATGACAGACAGAGCCAAGTTCACAGAAGTCATCAAGAGTCACGGAACAAAGGTCTACGAGGTCGCGTTCTTAATGGGTATGTCTCCGCAGAGTTTGCAGAACAAACTCGGGAATGCGTACCCGTTCACGCAGATCGAGATGAGCAAGTTCAGAGACATTTTCCCCGACGTGACAGATGAAGACTTCAAGCAGATTTTTTTTGCCGAAAGTGTATCGGCACACGCTAATTGATGCGGTATTTATCACCTGCTGACATCTGCGAATTGTATCGGATAAAGAGAACGACAGCATTCAATCTCTTGAAGGAATACGAACAGACAGGCGGGGAAGTCATCAAAATCGGAAAACTACGCAGAGTCGAACAGGAACAATTCACCAACTTTTTGAAAGAGAGGAGCAAATGAGACAGAGTCTATCTGATTGGATTTATAACAACCAATTCGGACGCATCATTATCACCTTCATCATCGGCGTCGCATTCGGCGTCATCTTCTACGGGACATACAAAGCCCACACACAGACGCAGGTCGCGTCAGAGCCAATCATCAAAACCGAATATGTCTACATCGAGAAAGAACCCGAAGTGATCACCGAGTACGTCTACGTCGAGAAAGAACCCGAACTCGTTCGGAACATCACCCAAGAGGACGAGTGGTATTACAAAGACCTCGCAATGAGAGAAGCCGAAGGAGAGGGCGTTGAAGGTATGCTGTGGGTCTTTTACACGGTCGAATGCAGGACGCAGGCATTCGGTTCGACGGTCGGTGAAGAATGGGCGGGCAACGCGTTCTACACCTCGTACACGAGAACAGGCAAGACACCGAACGAAGATTGTGAGAAAGCATTCGAGATTTTCCGCGAAGGTTGGACACCGAGACCGCTCTATTTCAGACGCGGAGCATATCACGGTTTTGGGACACCGCTCGCACAGGTTGGTCATCATTACTTCTCAAGCAAATGAAAGGAGCGACACGAATGTCAGAAAAGAAACTCCCGAAGATCATCGGGAACAAATCCACAGGTTACAACTACTCATACACATCGCTGTCAGACATCGTCATCGCAGGTTATGATCTCCCGCCGATGAGAGTCGCGGTTCTCACGAACGACGCAGGAGAGCCTGTTATCGTAGACGGCGCACCTGTTGAATATATCGAGATGCAGATGATCACAGACAACGGAACAGGGCGCGAGTGGGTCAGAGGCGCGAGAGTAGTGCTTCCGAAAGGAGCAAAGAACAACTCAATGAACGACGCGCAACTCTACGGTTCAGCGATCACCTACGCAAGAAGATACACGGCAATGATGATGTTCGGAATTGCCTGTGATGATGACGACAAACTCGAGACCAAGACGAAGGCAGAAGCGCAGGAGCAGGAACTCGCAGGAATGAAGGAAGACCTCGAGGAACTCTACAAGAAAGCAGGCGGGAAAGCCTTCGAGAATTGGCTGAAAGAGAGAGGCGGTCTTGAATATAAGACCTTCGGAAAACTCAAGGCAGAACTTCTCAAGCAGATCACAGACAAAGCAGAAGCAAAGGAGAACAAGGAATGAACAGAACAGAATATATAGGCAGACTCACATCAGACGGAAAGATTTCATTCGGGTCAACAGGCTCGGCATTCTACAACAACAGCATCGCCGTCGACAGGAAATACAACAAGGACGGAGAGGAAAAGATCACCGACTTCTTCCGTTTCAAGATGTTCGGACACGGTGCGGAGACATTCGAGAGATACACGCATAAAGGCTCGAAGGTTTACCTTGCAGGTCGCAATCAAATCGACGAGTACACCAACAAGGACGGACAGAAGGTCAGAGATGTCATTCTCTACGTCGACGAGTTCGAGTTCCTTGACAGCAAGGAGCAGGCGTCATCACAGAATGCCTCTACAACAACGCAGAACGCCTCACAGGGCGATTTTCTCTCCGTCCCCGACAATTTGACCGAAGAACTCCCGTTTCTTTGATGACGGGCGAAAGAGAGGGCATAAATGAGCAGAGTCAGCAAATATGAGAACCTTGTTCATTGCATTCTGATCAGACGCGAGGGAACAAGGAGTGACGACAAACTTTTATATTTTTGGGTACTTCGAGAGGAAGGTTTCAACACAGACATCAGCCTTGAGCATTTTCTCATCGGGAACAATTACCCGAACTACGACTCGATCACGAGATGCAGGAGAAAGTTGCAGGAGAAATATCCCGAACTCCGACCTGCGAAGAACGAACAGATCAGAAGACAGGAAGCCGAGGAAGATTTCAGAGCATACGCGAGAGGTGAGGAATGAAGGAAATCTATTTCATCGTAGACGGAAAGGTTCAGCCCAAGCAGAGACCGAGAGTTTTTCGGAACAAGTACACGGGCAGGACGCAGACAATCACTCCGCAGGCGACGGTCGATTATGAGAACAAGGTCAAGGCGTCATTTTATGAGGCTTGCGACGGCGAGAAATTCTTCCTCACAGGAGCGGTTCAGATGACCGTGAACGTGTACGTCGCAATCGCCAAGTCAACACCCAAGAAGACGAGGGAAAAGATGCTCACGGGCGAATTAAAGCCTATCACGAGGACAGGAGACCTCGACAATCTTTTCAAGGCAATCAGCGACGCATTGAACGGAGTTGCATATGACGACGACTCGCAGATCATCGACGCAACAATCCGCAAGTTCTACGGAGAACAGGCAAAAGCAGAGATCACAATCAGAGAGGTGACAAATGAATAAATACAAGACGTTGTACGTCGGCAAGGAAGACAAGCGCATCACAGGAAGCATTCACGGCATCGTCAAGGCGCACAGAATGCTCAACGGTTATCTGTTCACGTTCGGAAGCAAGGAGCAGGCTGTGAGGTCTGCACAGGTTCTCATCGAGAGCGGTTACGAGAACGTGAGAGTCATTTGACAGGAAGGAGTCAACAGATATGACAACAAATTCAGCACATCTTCACGATTTCAAAGTAGACAAGCCCGATCTCTATGACGAGTACGAGGGAAAGAGATTTTCCGACATCGTCCTCGTCTTCACCACAGACGGAGTGATCAGAACCGCACAGTATTGCGACGACGGTTATTTCTACGCAGAAGACGGGGAAACATTCGGCAACGTGACGCATTGGTTCGATGCTTTCCCTGTTCCTCACGGTTTCCGCATTGATTATGCGAGATATGGCGGTGAAGTATGAAGTTGTACGTTGAGGTCAATCTCAAAGATATGACACCGATGTCGAAATCTGACGCGATTGCATACGCTTGCAGGCACGAGGAATTGTGGAAGGTCAAGCGCACCAAGGCAGAACAGAGGGAGAAAACAATGAAGAAGACAGACCTGCGGAACAAATGCGGGTCTTGTCAGTTCTTCAAGCCCTTCGGAGAGTTCGACACATACGGCAAGTGCCTCGCAGGTTGTACTTGCAAACCGAGATCATTTCACGCCTGCAAAAGATACGAAAGGAAAGAGAGCAAATGAACGGAGACTTCATCATTCACCTCGAGGATTATGCCGACGCAATTCTCGGATTGCCTGCGGAGAGCGCAGGTCGCCTGTTCCTCTCTCTTGTCACATACGCAAAGGGCGAAGAAGTGGGTCATCTGCTCGATGATGATCTGCTCGCTCGGAGCATTTTCAGCATAATGAAAACTCACATTGATCGTGACCGTGAGTACAAAGAACTCAAGAGCAGAGCAGGAAAGAGAGGCGGTGCGCCTGTTGGAAACAGCAACGCATCAAAACAAGCAGAAACAAGCAGAAACAAACAGAAACAAACAGAGGACAAGCAAAAACAAACTCCTAAACCTAAACCTAATCCTAAACCTAAAGATATTAAAAGACCATATGGCGAGTGCGCGAATGTTCTCCTCACAGATGAGGAGCATCAGAAGATCATCGACGAAGGTTATGCAGGACTCATTGAGGAGTTATCACTCTACATCGCATCAAAGGGCGATAAGTACAAATCGCACTACGCGGTGATCAAGCAATGGGCGAACAGACGGAAGAAGGAGCAGGCAGAAAAGACCGTTTCAAAACCTAATCAGTTTACACAGGGAGTTATGAGAACAGAGATTGACTTCTCTGACCTCGAAAAACGGCTCGTAAAGAACTGAAAAACAATTCAACGATAAAATTATCACCCGAATTTGAAAAGTGCCTTCTCGGGCAAAATAGAGGGGATAGAAAGCGAGGAAGAAATGAGACTCATTGACGCCGATTATTTGTTGGACGTGTTGCTCGTTCATAATTGGCACGGCAACAACAAGAACATCGTCCCGTACAAGGACAGAAAAGGTTATAGACAGAGAGAAGCAGAAGTTCGTGAGGCGATAATCAACGCGCCGAATGTTGCGGTCGTTGTCGACGGGAAGTACAAGGGAGCATATGAATACATCTACAAGGGCGTGATGTCCAAGATCGAGGAGTGCGAGAACGCGGAAGAAATCCTCACGACAGATTTGAAGGCAGGAGAGAAGGGCTTCGGATTATCGAGGAAGTGCTTCGAGGTGAGAGTGAAGAAGGAACTCCTGCGCGAGATCATCTACATCGTGGACGATGCACTCGAGGAAGGGAGCGCGGAATGAAAAGAGATTACAGAGAGAAGCAGGTCGAGGGAATGGTTGCGATTTGGAATGCTCGGAGAATACCGACGTTTCGAAAGATGCCCGTCACGGTCAGAATGACAAACGACAAGGTCGGAAAGAGTCTCTCGTTGCAGGCGGGGAATGTGATGATCGAAATTCCTCTTGAGCAGGTGACGGAGATCATCACGTTGACGGAAAGGAGCGGGGAATGACAAACGAAGAAGCAATCAAGCACTTGGAAGATATGAAAAAAGGCTTGTTTTTATGGGATATGACCGAACTTATTGACCTTTGTATTTCGGCTTTATCCGAGAACAAGGGAGAGTGGTTACATCATAAATCTACGTTGACAAATGTTGAAGATAGCAGAGAATGTTCAAAATGCCACGTTTGGCTTAATTGGGATATGCCGAGAAACAGTTTTTGCCCTAATTGTGGAGCAGATATGAGAGGTGAAGGGTGACAAGAGAAGAAGCAATAGCATTCGGCAAGAGGGTTATTGATTTGGGCTTCAAAGGTGAAACGGCAGAATTTTGCGAAATGGCTATATCGGCTTTATCCGAGAACAAGGGAGAGTGGATACCCGTAACAGAGAGGTTGCCCGAAATTCATCAATATGTACTTTTGTCCTTGAGAAGTCTTGATGTAGAGGTTGGGTTCAGAGCGGAAACAGAGCCGTATTTCTATTGTCACGGTGCAGACGGTTGTTACATTGAACCTCAAAATGTTCTTGCGTGGCAACCTTTACCCGAACCCTATAAGGCAGAAAGTGAGGTAAAATGAACGCGAGAGACTATCTGATGCAGAGCCTTCGCATTCGTGAGAGCCTGCACTATATCAACGAACGGATTGAGAAACTCAAGACAGATTTGGAATATCACCCGAAGGAACTCGACGACAGCGGTGCATCTCATCTCAATTATCGCGAGGACAAGTTCGCAGAGAAAATGGCAGAGATTGCTGATCTTCAAACCGAATGGGAACAGAAGCGCATCGACCTCGAGAGAAAGAACGCAGAGATCAGAGAGACGGTTGAGTCATTACCGAATGCGGAATATGTTGCCGTCCTCACAGCGCGTTATTTGACCGAGAACAAGCGAACACCGTGCAGGTTGAACAGTTGGGTCGCTGTCGCATTTAAACTCGGTATGACGAGCGAGGAAGCGGTCAAGCAGAAGCACAAGAGAGCATTGAGGGCGTTGCAGAAAATAATTTCATAGAGTGACACGTTGTGACACCTTTTTATGTGTTAATGTGGTATCGGTGAAAATGAATGAGGATTTCTGTTGACTCCGAAAAGCAGAGGGGACGGCTTCAAACGAGGTCGTCCTTTTTGTATTGACTATGAGCCAAGGACTACAAGCACAATTCTACAAGACGAAGGCGTGGCAGAGATGCCGAGATGATTATTTCAAACGCGTCGGCGGGCTTTGTGAGAAGTGCAAGGCGAAAGGCTTGATTGTTCCTGCGGAAATAGTTCACCACAAGATACACCTCAACGCAGAGAATATCACAGACCCGACGATCACATTGAACCCGATGAACCTTGAGGCATTGTGTCGAACCTGTCACGGCGAGGAACACCCGAAAGGCAGGCGCAAGCGTTACACAATCGCGCAGGACGGGACGGTGAACGCGAGGGGATAGCCCCCATATCAAAAAATTTTTGGCGTTGACGATAGACAAGTCGGATCGTAGCCATGTCGTTCTGTGAGCCAAGGAGTTGAAAAATGATGTTGTCTTCCTAAGACCGCTT
>JAZOQL010000117.1:0-2614 GCA_045656065.1 Rikenellaceae bacterium
CCGTAGGCGCAGCCTTGACCGACTTGGGCGACGATGCTCCCGAAGACTACATCGTACGTGGTCCGAACCGCATCACTGCACTCCCGATGGAAGTACCTGTAAACTATCAGGAAATCGCGCACTGCTTGGAAAAGAGCATTGCCAAGATTGAAACGGCTATCCTTAGCGCACTCGAAAATACTCCGCCCGAACTCTATGCCGACATCGTGGTGAACGGTATCTACTTGGCAGGTGGCGGTGCGTTGCTTCGTGGCTTGGACAAGCGTTTGACCGATAAAATCAACATTCCGTTCCACATTGCGGAAGACCCGCTGCTCAGCGTAGCCAAGGGAACAGGAGTGGCATTGAAGAACGTGGACAAGTTCTCGTTCCTGATGCGATAAAACAGAGAGAATGTGAGGATTATTTCTAGGCTACTGGTTCTATTCCAGTAGTCTAGTCTTTTGTCCTCCCCATGCCCGTTACACCCGTTACAGCGTGACACTCAAAAACTGTCGTTATAAACTATTAATTGAATTGTAGAGACCGTGCGTAATCTGCTCGACTTTTTCTTGAAATACAACCACTGGTTCCTTTTCATCTTGTTGGAACTGGTCTGTTTCGTATTGCTGTTCCGCTTCAACCATTACCAGGGGAGCGCATTCTTCACTTCTGCCAATCAATTGGCTGGAGGTGTGCATCAAATGGCAAGTAATGTTACGGGCTATTTCCACTTGAAAACCGTGAACGATGCCCTCGTGCAGAAGAATGTGGAACTTGAAATGCAAGTAGAACAAATGAGCCATGCTTTGGCAGCGTTGACAGCAGACTCATCGGACATTACACGAATGAAGCAAGAGGCGCTCAAAGGATATACCATACGCAAGGCAAGGGTCATCAGCAACAGCCTTACCCATGCAGACAACTACATCACCCTCGATAAAGGGGAGGCAGACGGCATCCGCACCGAAATGGGTGTGGTGGACGGAAACGGTGTGGTGGGCATCGTCTATCTTACCTCGCAACACTATGCGGTGGTCATCCCTGTGCTCAATTCGAAGAGCAGCATCAGTTGCAAGATTAAGGGAAGTGACTACTTCGGCTTCTTGAAATGGGAAGGTGGGTCTTCGCAGTATGCTACCGTCAAGGATATGCCGCGACATTCGCTCTTCTCGAAAGGCGATACGGTAGTGACGAGCGGGCATAGTGCAGTCTTTCCAGCGGGCATTCCTGTAGGAACGGTCGAGGACATTACCGACAGCCACGATGGTCTCTCTTATTTGCTGAAGGTCAAGTTGTTTACAGATTTTGCACGCCTTGATGATGTGCGTGTCATTGCTCGCGATGGTCAGCGTGAACAGTACGAACTGGAACAAAAACTAAAAGGGAAAAAGAAATGATAAAGATACTCCATCGGTTGGAATGGTTCTTGGCACTCGCCTTTTTGCAAGTACTTGTGCTCAATCGGATGCATATTGGGGGATATGCTACACCTTTCTTTTATATTTACTTTATCTTGAAGTTCAATTCCCGCGTAGGGAGAAATGGACTGATGTTGTGGGCTTTCGCATTGGGGCTTACTGTCGATATGTTCGGTAATACACCAGGTGTGAATGCAGCGGCTGCCACTTGCTTGGCATTCTTCCGTACACCGCTTATGCGTTTGGTTACCCTTCGCGATGTGGATGAGGGTTTCCGTCCAGGTGTGAAGACACTCGGAGTCGCTTCTTTCTTCCGTTACGTACTGTTGACGTGTGGCTTGTTCTGTACCGTCATCTGGCTGATAGATACATTCTCTTTCTTCCACATAGGGACTTTACTGCTTAAAATATTGGCTAGCACTGTATCTACACTCATCTGTGTGATGTGCGCCGAATCGATAGGAGGGAAGAAGGAGTGAAAAGAGATTTCAATCTGGAAAAGCGTAAGTACGTGTTGGGTGCATCGGTTGTAATAGTCATACTGGTGTACCTTGTTCGTCTTTTTACCTTGCAGATTATGAGCGAGGACTACAAGAAGAATGCCGATAGCAATGCCTTCTTGAACAAGACGCAATACCCGAGCCGTGGGGTAATGTACGACCGAAACGGTAAACTCTTGGTATATAACCAACCTGCTTACGATGTGACGATGGTTATGAAGGAAGTGGTCAACCTTGATACACTTGACCTCTGCGAGACATTGAACATCACACCCGATTATTTCAAACGGCGTATCCGTGAAATGAAAGACCGTCGCTCTAACCCTGGGTATTCGCCATATACGCATCAAGTGTTCATGACCCAACTCTCGGCCGAAGAATGTGGGGTGTTTCAAGAGAAACAGTTCAAGTTCCCAGGCTTCTACATCCAGCGCCGTACCATCCGCCAATACCAATACAATGCTGCGGCACATGTGTTGGGCGATATTGCCGAGGTTTCGAAAAGAGATATTGAAGCAGATGATTACTATGTTCGCGGAGACTTTATCGGCAAGCAGGGTATCGAACGCTCGTACGAGAAGCAGTTGCGAGGCGAAAAGGGTGTAGAAATCTTGCTTCGAGATGCTCGTGGGCGTATCCAAGGCCGTTATATGGATGGTGCATTGGACAAGACTCCCGTAGCAGGCAAGAACCTGAAACTAGGTATCGACATCG
>JAZOQL010000118.1:0-3245 GCA_045656065.1 Rikenellaceae bacterium
GCATTATTTCTTCAGTTGAGCCAAACGCTCCTCACAACTTCTGATTTTAGCCTCGGCATCAGCCTTCTTCGCACGTTCGTTTTCCACGACATTTGCAGGCGCACTGCTGACGAAACGCTCGTTATTGAGTTTCTTCATAACAGAAGCCAAGAAGCCCTGTGCGTATTCGAGTTCAGCCGTAATCTTTTCTATTTCTGCCGCAGTGTCAATCTTATCGTCCATCGGAATGAAGTATTCGCGATTCTTCACCATAAAGCAAGCTGCATTATCCAACTTGCTGTCTACAACGGTGATAGCGTCGATGTTTGACATCTTGACCAAAATCGAGTCGTATGCCGTAAACTCCTCGCCATTATAGTTCACCGACAGCGAAATCGAGTCGCGATTCGGAATGTTTTTCTCCTTGCGGATATTGCGAATTGCTGTGATTGTCTCCTTAACCTGTTCGAACTCTTCGAGCAGAGTTTCGTTCACAGCACCTGCTACGGGCAGCGGCGAAATCATAATACTTTCACCCTCTTCACGCGGCTGGATATCGTGCCAAATCTCCTCTGTGATGAACGGCATAAATGGGTGGAGCATCTTGAGCAGTCGTTCAAAGAACTCTTTGGTAGCGCTCAGTGTAGCCGAGTCAATCGGTTTTTGGTATGCCGGTTTAATCAGTTCGAGATACCAACCCGAGAATTCGTCCCAGAATAACTTGTATGTCAGCATCAGTGCCTCAGATATTCTGTACTGAGCAAACATTTCGTCAATTTGCTCGATTGTGCGGCTCAACATCGAGTCGAACCACTCGATAGCGATGCGGTTGTTTTCGGGCTGAGCAATAGTCGAATCTTCCTGCCACATTTTGACAAGGCGGTAGGCATTCCAGATTTTGTTTCCGAAGTTACGTCCCTGCTCAACCAGCGAGTCATCATACATCAAGTCGTTACCCGCAGCCGAACACAACAACATACCAACACGAACACCGTCGGCACCGTATGTTGCAATCAGGTCAAGCGGGTCGGGTGAGTTACCCAAAGATTTACTCATCTTTCTGCGCAACTTGTCACGCACTGTACCTGTGAAATAGACATTGCTGAATGGTCTTTCTCCGACGTATTCATAGCCAGCTGTAATCATTCTTGCTACCCAGAAGAACATAATATCCGGAGCAGTCACCAAGTCACAGGTCGGGTAGTAATATTTCATATCCTCGTTATTCGGATTGCGGATTCCGTCGAATACCGAAATAGGCCACAACCACGACGAGAACCAAGTGTCCAATACGTCGGGGTCTTGTCTGAGGTCAGACATCTCAAGCGAATTGTCACCCGTCTTAGCGCGAGCCTTTTCCAACGCAGCCTCAGGCGTAGCAGCTACGACATAACCGCCCTGCGGTAAGTAGTATGCCGGAATCTGCTGTCCCCACCACAACTGACGTGAAATACACCAGTCTTTGATATTTTCCATCCAGTGGCGATAGGTATTCTTGAATTTCGCAGGCACAAAACGAACCGTATCGTTCATCACAGACTCCAGAGCAGGCTGAGCCAACTCCTTCATACTGAGGAACCACTGCATCGAGAGTTTCGGTTCGATTACGGCGTGCGAACGCTCTGAATATCCCACCTTGTTTTCATACGCCTCAACCTTTTCGAGCAGACCAGCTTCGGCAAGGTCCTTTTCAATCTGACGTCTTACTTCGAAACGGTCGATGCCCACGTAGAGTCCGACCTTATCGTTGATAGTTCCGTTATCGTTGAAGATGTCGATTGATTCGAGTCCGTACTTTTCGCCCAGCATATAGTCATTCACGTCGTGTGCCGGAGTAACCTTCAGAGCTCCCGTACCGAATGTCATATCAACATACTCGTCGAAGATAATCGGAATCGAGCGACCAACAATCGGCACAATCACACGTTTGCCGCGCAGATGTGCATAACGCGGGTCTTCGGGGTGTACACACAGACCCGAGTCGCCAAGAATAGTCTCTGGACGGGTAGTTGCTACGATTATGTATTGGTCAGAGTCTTCGACTTTATATCTCAGGTAGAAGAGTTTGCTGTGCTCCTCCTTGTAGATGACCTCCTCGTCAGAGAGCGCAGTCAGCGCAACGGGGTCCCAATTGACCATACGCACTCCGCGATAGATTTTGCCCTTTTCGTAGAGATCCACGAAAACATTTATTACACTCTGGCTCAGCGACTCTTCCATTGTAAAGCGGGTGCGCTCCCAATCGCACGATGCGCCCAACTTGCGCAGCTGTTTCAAAATGATACCACCGTGTTCGTTGGTCCACTCCCAGCAGTGTTTGAGGAACTCTTCGCGAGTGAGGTCTGTCTTTTTGATGCCCTCTTTTGCAAGTTTCTGCACAACTTTTGCCTCAGTAGCAATAGATGCGTGGTCGGTGCCAGGCACCCAGCAGGCATTCTTGCCCTGCATTCTTGCTCGACGCACCAGAACGTCCTGCAGTGTGTTGTTGAGCATATGACCCATATGCAAAACTCCGGTCACGTTTGGTGGCGGAATCACCATCGCATAAGGGGTTCTCGAGTCAGGCTCTGAATGAAAAAAGCCTTTGTTGAGCCAATATTCATACCACTTGGGCTCAATATCGGCAGGTGTGTATTTCAAATTTTCGTTCTCCATCATATTGGTCGTTAATTTGATAATTCAAATTGTTTATGAATAATTCTGCAAATATACAATTTTTCTTTTAGTCTTGCAGTTATTTTTATACAATTTAGCTGCAAGTAGCCTCGTTTTATTATAAATTGAAAAAAAAGTGCTAACTTTGCGAGTTATATTTATTTAAGTGATTAATTAGGGAATGTCAGATATGGATAGCAAAAAGAAGGATTTTATAGAAGAGCTTGCTAATATCGGAGACCTGGTTGAGGGTAAAACTCAAATCATTCCGGTGATTGCTGGTGAAGACGATGATATACTGAGCAGTGTTACTTTGCCGTCGGTGTTGCCGATACTCACTCTGCGCAGTTCCGTCCTGTTTCCCGGTGCAATTACACCTATTACGGTTGGCCGCGAAAAGTCGATGAAACTTGTGCGTGATGTCGAGTCTTCAGGCTCGATACTTGGTGCGGTGCTGCAAAAAGATGCTAAGGTTGAAAACCCCGGACCCGAAGATTTGTACAGAATCGGTACGGCGGCAAGAATCCTCAAGATTCTTGAGATGCCAAATGGCAATCTGACCGTAATTCTGCACGGATTGGAAAAATTTGAAGTCGTGGGATATATCGCCT
>JAZOQL010000119.1:0-2782 GCA_045656065.1 Rikenellaceae bacterium
GTTGATTCGAATGCCATAGTTTTCTTTTTTACATTGGTACAAAATTAACGAAATATAAATAAAACGCAAAATATAAAGTTTGGAACATTCTGATATTTTTGTAAATCATCACTTGAATACCGAAAACGCTGAAAACGGATGAAGGAGTTGTACGAGTTATCAAAATATCCATAGCAAAACTTTCTCGCATACTTCCAAATTTTCACTACCTTTGCATCTATCCAAATACCTTGACAATGAAAACAGAAGAAACATACCCCACCTACACGTATACCCCATCTTGCCCTTGTTGCTGTTCCGCCTATATGGAAGAGCACGAGACGTATTGGGTATGCCCAGTGTGTGGGGCGATAGTCGATAAAGGATAGTATAAATGTAGTACATTCGTACAATTACATACGAAGTGGTTGTTGCAAAAAACGCAATAACCATATCAAGAATCTCAATAAAAACCCGTACCTTTCGCACTTTAAAATGAACGACTATGAAAGCTGCAGAAATCTTCAGACAATATATCTGGTTGACGGATACCATCCGCAGGGCAGGACGCATCACGCTGAATGAAATCAACGAACGGTGGGTACAGACGGATATGAGCGGAGGATTGCCAATATCGCGCACAACCTTCAACCGTCATCGAGTAGCCATCGAGGATATGTTCGATTTATGCATCGGTTGTAACGAATTGGGTAGAAATTCTTGCTACTACATCGAGAATGAGGAGGTGCTGGAGAACGACAACCTTCAGCACTGGATGCTTGACTCGCTAACCGTCGGTAACTTGCTTATGGAAAGTACCTCGCTTAGAGACCGCATCGTGTTGGAACAAATCCCAGCAGGAAAGCAGTTCCTGAGTCCCATCATCGATTCTATGAAGCAAAGCCGGAAACTGGTGTTGACGTACTGCAAGTTCGGGCAGGAGCCTTATACCATCTCCGTGGATCCGTATAGCATTAAGGTGTTCAAACAACGGTGGTATATGGTGGCAAAGAACGAGAAACGCTCTACTCCGTCTATCTATGCGCTGGACAGAATCGTGTCCATAGAAGAGACGGACGAGCGTTTTGAGTTGCCCGAGGATTTCGATACGGAATGCTTCTTCAAGGATTACTACGGAGTGTTGTGTAATACGGGTGACAAGGCCGAGCGCATTGTGATACGTGCTTATCCGCCCTTCACCCACTACCTGCGTACGCTCCCGCTGCATCACTCGCAGAAGGAGTTGGTGAGCACGCCGGAGTATGCCGACTTTGAACTCTTCTTACACCCTACCTTCGACTTCCTGCAGGAGCTGTTCTCGCAAATGAATGAAGTGGAGGTGCTGGAACCGGAGTCCTTGCGCACAGAGGTGAAGGAACGGTTGGCAAGGATGATGGCAAGGTATGAGTAGCTTACAGTTCCATTCATTTAAACATACAGACTATGTCACGCATTGAAAATGAAAAGAAGACGGTGGAGCAGATGATCCGCCTCTATTGCCGATTGAAGGAAGGGAACCGGACGCTTTGTGCGGACTGCCAAGCCTTGCTGGAGTATGCTCACAAGAGGTTGGACCGTTGCAAGTTCGGCGAGCGGAAGAGCACTTGCCGGAAATGTCCCGTGCACTGCTACAAGCCCGATATGAGGGGGCGGATGCAGGAGGTGATGCGCTTCGCCGGTCCGCGAATGATGCTTTATCATCCGTTGGAGGCACTTCGGCACTTGTGGCAGGAACTTTGATTTTTAAGAGAAACTATATGAAAGAAAAGACCTTAACCTTGATAATTTTGCACTTCGCTGTTTTTCTGGCCGGATGGACGGGCATCTTCGGACGGCTTGTCTCGTTGGACGGATTGCCGCTGGTATGGTACAGAATGATGACAAGTGTCGTGGTGCTGGCCGCCGTACTCGGCTTTATGCGGAAACTACATAAGACACCGATGCGTGCCGTCCTGAAAATTGGTGGATGCGGCATCCTGCTTGCTCTGCACTGGGTGGCTTTCTTTGCCAGTATCCAGGCATCGAACGTGTCCATAGGTGTGGCTTGTGTGGCCACTTCGTGTTTCTTTACGACCCTGTTCGAACCTCTGGTGAACCGCAAGCGTATCCAATGGAAGAACATCCTGTTGAGTTTCATTGCCATAGCCGGTATCCTGTTCATTTTTAGTGTTGATGTTCGTTTTCGTTTGGGAATTGTCTTAGGCTTGCTCTGTGCTGCACTATATTCGTTGTTTGCCATTCTGAATGTCAATATAGCGAACGAGACGAAGGAAGACAGTGCCACGATGCTGCTGTACGAGCTGGCAGGCGGAGTGGCTTTCCTAACGTTGTGTATTCCCGTTTTCCGTGCCATCTACCCTACCGAGTCGGTTGTCCCCGTTGGTAATGATCTTCTTTCGCTTTTGCTTCTGGGCTCGGTCTTCACGGTCATCCCCTTCTTGTTCCAGTTGCAGGCATTGCGCAAACTGAGTGCCTTTACGGTAAATATGGCTTACAATCTTGACCCGCTGTACAGCATTGCCGTTGCTGCCGTACTTTTCGGAGAATTGCAGGAAGTAGGCTTCTCGTTCTGGGTAGGTATCTGTCTGATTGTGCTTTCGGTGGTGCTTCAGACGTACTCGGTGGTGCGGGCGAAGGATGAAGGAAAGAGGTAAAATCAGCAAGGATTTGCGGAGTTTGCAAGCCGTGTGTTGAAAACTGAAAATTGAAAATAGTTAATATAAATAGCTTTTTTCCTCATAATCTTTTGTTAATTCAAATATTGTTCGTACTTTTGCGAACAACAAACAAAAGAAAGCGTATG
>JAZOQL010000120.1:0-1561 GCA_045656065.1 Rikenellaceae bacterium
TCCGTTTTTCTTGACGCTACCTCCACCAAAGGTAACCATCAGTATGCAATAATCAGGAATATGTTTGCTGAGTTCTGCAATCATTCCTTTGCCAAAAATGAGTTGGGTGGGATTCTTGAAAATAAAATTATTCATATCAAATCTTTATTTAAAGTTTGTACTATCACCTACAAATTTAGTACGAAATAATTGAAATTAGCAATTTTAATCAAATTTTTTTAACTTTGAAGAAATAAATGTATCATTATGGCGCTCGAAATTGAACGTAAATTCTTAGTTAAAGGCGATTATAAACCGCTAAGTGTGAAATCTCAACGCATAGTTCAGGGCTATTTGTCGCGACAGCCCGAACGTACAGTGAGGGTTAGAATAGCAGGCAATCAGGCTTTTCTGACCATTAAGGGAGTAGGAGACAGGTCGGGTCTGAAACGCCGGGAATGGGAGTTCGAAATCCCAACTTCCGAGGCTGAAGAGTTGATTGAAATTTGTGAATCGGGTGTTATTGACAAGGTGCGTCACTATGTTCCTTGTGGGGAGTTTGTGTTCGAGGTAGATGAGTTCCGAGGCGAGAATTGTGGACTTGTCGTTGCCGAAGTCGAGTTGCCCGATGTCGATTGCTGTGTCGAGTTGCCCGAGTGGATTGGTGACGAGGTGACCGGACAGAATAGATATTATAACTCATCTTTGGCCGAGACACCATATTCAAAATGGTAGATTATGATTGATGTAAATATTAAGATACACGACAGATACTCTGTTGAATTCAAAGTCGCGCTCAAGGTTAAATACCCCAATCAGGGAACTTTTACCGTAAATAGCTGGATATTTGTACCCAATAGTCTCGATATTAATCCGTCGACCTACACCAAACAGCAGTTTTATACAGACGTAAAGACGAATATACGGCTGATTACGCCTCGCTATCCGCTTGGGAGTGTCGTGGCTCAGGATTCAATACCGTACGAGAATCTGAAAATTTCGTTTGAGAGGGTCGTAGATGCAGCCACTCCCTCGGCCATAGCCGAATATGAGTATCAGATAAAGATGTTTTCGGCCATAGTGAAGAGTGCTCTGCGCGAGGGTGTCAATCAGATTAGGGTGGCAGATGAGAAAGATGTCGAATTTTTGTGTGCCGAGTACATATCATCTTGTCGGCAGATTGTCTCCCGGTATGGCAGTTTGTGGCAGATTATAAATCAACCAACCGTATCGGGCGAGTTGAAGAACTGTTTCTGCTATGGTGAGGAGTTTGTGTGTTCGATGATGATTGGATATTTGGGCAAGCTGCACGATGAGTTATCCGAGAATAGACCTGAGCTGAATGCACGTATAGTCAAGGCAATAGGCGATTTGGTGGAGTATAAACGCAAGCGTGGTTATCCCGAGGTGTCGAACGAACCAACGGCCGTAAATGATGAAATGGTATTCAGACAGAGCGTGCTGAAAAAATATGTCGAGAGCGACCTCTATCTCAATGCGCAGATACGAAAAGACGGAGTCCTCGCCGAGCAGGTCTATTATAGTTTGGCTGCGGGATTGGCGATGTTGTTTGCTACGATTG
>JAZOQL010000121.1:0-5882 GCA_045656065.1 Rikenellaceae bacterium
CACCCACAGAGTGTAGTAGATGTATAACCACCTCTGCCGTTTGTCAGCAGTATTTCCCTTTCAAGATTGTAATCAATTGAATTTAAAAGTTCTTTATCAAAACAGAGCATAATTCTTTTACGATAATAATCGAAAAGAATCAGCAATTACTCTGCCAAACAGAGCGAAGATCAATATGTATAATGCTTGAATAAAGAGAATAAAAAAGGGTAAGCTACTTGCATCGCACCGCTCAACCATCATACCTTTGCTGCCTTCCGACCCTGGAGGAGTAGACAGGAGCTGGTCGTACAAGACTTACCCGCCACAAAAGTAGTTATTTTTTTACTATGTGCAAAGTTTTTTTGAGAAAATTTATTAAATTTGCGTTTTGACAGTTTACAGATAGAATGAAAATAAAGAGAAAATATATACGTTTCGGGGTGATTGCCATAGTGTTAGTATTTGCAGCAGCACTCTATTGCGGAATGGAAATTTACAGATACGCATTCGGTAAAGAGATTGTAAAATCGACAATAATTCACATTCCGAGCCAAAACAAAAGTATGACCTTTGGTGAAATATTTCCCGATTCGGTATTCAACAACTTTCGCTACGCAGAGAAGATGTGGCACCATTACAATCCACAAGGCGTAGTTCGCGGCGGATACTACACGCTCAGAGAGGGAATGAGCCTAAGACAGCTGTTCAATATGGTTCGCGCAGGGCTGCAAACCCCCGTAAAGGTAGTGCTCAACCCGGTGCGCACGATGGACCGTCTGGCAGGTATGGTGTCGAAGTTTATTGAGATTGATTCGGCCTCGTTGCTTGAGACTTTGAGCGACTCAAAAGTTGCCGAACACTATGGATTCACGCACGAAACATTCATCGGTATGTTCTTGCCCGATACGTATGAGGTCTATTGGAATACTTCAGCCGAGCAGTTCTTCAACAAGATGCAGCGCCAATATGAACTCTTCTGGAACGAGGAGCGCCGAGCTAAGGCCAAAGCGCTGAATATGACTCCCATTCAGGTTATTACATTGGCATCTATCGTCAGCGAAGAGTCTAACATTCCCGATGATATGGACCTGATTGCAAGCGTATATCTCAACCGACTGAAAAAGGGCATTCCTCTGCAGGCTGACCCAACCGTAAAGTTCGCAGTTGGCGACTTCTCATTGAAACGAATACTGAAACGCCACACCGAAATTGAATCATCATACAACACATACAAAAACAGAGGTTTGACTCCGGGTCCAATCTGCATTCCCTCGAAACGGGCAATAGACGCAGTGTTGAAAAATACCCCCAGCGACTATTTGTATTTTTGTGCGAGTGCTGATTTTTCTGGACGACATAAATTTGCACGCTCGCTCAGAGAGCACAACCGCAATGCAACAGCTTATCAGGCTGCACTAAATCGAGCAAAAATACGTTAAATAAAATAACAGACAAACAATATTAAATCCTTTTAGATATGGAAAAAACAAAAGCATTTATCGACGCCAATAAGGAGAGATTCCTTGAAGAGTTGTTCGAATTGTTGCGCATTCCGTCAATCAGCGCAGAATCTAAGTACAAACCCGATATGGAACGTTGTGCTGAAAAGTGGCGTGAATTGCTGCTCAGAGCAGGCGCAGACCGCGCAGAAGTAATGCCCACTGAAGGCAATCCCGTAGTTTACGGCGAAAAAATGGTAGACCCGACTCTGCCTACTGTATTGGTTTACGGCCACTATGATGTTATGCCTGTTGACCCTGTTGAACTGTGGAATACCGACCCGTTCGAACCCGTTGTGAAAGATGGTCGCATCTGGGGTCGTGGCGCAGACGACGATAAAGGTCAATCATTTATGCACGCAAAGGCTTTCGAAGCTATGTTGGCTAACGGAACTCTGCCTTGCAATGTGAAGTTTATGTTGGAAGGTGAAGAGGAAATCGGTTCTCCGAGTCTTGGCAAATGGTGTGCAGATAACAAAGAGATGCTCAAAGCTGACATCATTCTCGTATCTGACACAAGTATGATTGGTATGGAGACTCCGTCAATCACTTGCGGTCTGAGAGGTTTGTGCTATATGGAAGTTGAGGTTATCGGTCCGAACAAAGACCTCCACTCAGGTTTGTTTGGTGGTGCCGTAGCTAACCCTGCAAACGTGCTGACCAAGATGGTTTCATCTTTGACCGATGAAGAGGGTCGCATCACTATCCCGGGCTTCTATGATGACGTGAGAGTATTGTCTCAGGAAGAACGCGAAGCTATCGGCGAGACTCCGTTCTGCATCGAACGCTACAAAAAGAACCTCGACATCGAAGAAGTTCAAGGCGAAGCAGGCTACTCTACAATCGAACGTACAGGTATCCGTCCGTCACTCGACGTAAACGGCATCTGGGGCGGTTACATTGCAGAAGGAACGAAGACTGTTATCCCGTCAAAGGCGAGCGCTAAGATTTCTATGCGTCTGGTTCCGAACCAAGACTACGAAAAGATTGCAGAGTTGTTCGAAAAACACTTCCGCGCAATCGCTCCGAAATCTGTTAAGGTTAATGTTAAGTATCTGCACGGCGGTTATCCGTATGTATCTCCGACCGATATGCCTGCATACAAGGCTGCGTCTAAGGCATTCGAACAGACATTCGGCAAGACTCCGATTCCGTTCTACTCAGGCGGTAGTATTCCTATCATCAGCACATTTGAAAAGGTATTGGGTCTGAAATCTATCCTGATGGGCTTTGGTCTGGACATCGACGCTATCCACTCACCGAACGAAAGCTACGGCGTGGAAAACTTCTACAAAGGCATCGAAACCATCACTTGGTTCTATCAATACTTTGCACAACAACCTCGCTAAGAGATATTTGTGTAGAAAAAGTTTACAGCCTGCATCTTGTTGATGCAGGCTGTTTTATTTTTGTGAATAAAGAAAAGAGCCCGCGGTTTTGCGAGCTCTTAGATATTTTCACCTCACGTGGAGTCTCTATCGTTGCTTTTTGTAGTTAGCAAGACCCTCCTTCAAGAACTCGATGTAGTTATCCACGTTCAGGTCGTGTGAATGAATATTCTCTGTCATTGTCTCATTTTTGTGGTTGAGGATAAAGTACAGAGGCATACCATTCTGACCAAAACGGTTCAACATATAGAGTTGGTTAATCTTACCCAACTCCTTAACCACCTTGCCCTTTTCGGTAGTTACCCAATCAGACTCAGCAACCTTAGTTTTATCGTCGCCATAGAGAGCCACAACAATAAATTCGTCAGTGAGCAATTGTTTTACTCTCGGGTCGCTCCAAACCTTTTGTTCCATTTCGCGGCAGTTGGGGCAAGAGTGACCTGTGAAGTCAACGAAGATAGGCTTGCCAATCTCCTTAGAGCGAGCAATAGCCTCATCAATTGTGAAGTAGTATTCCTTGAATTGGAATTCGGGCGGGAACTTCAAAAAGTCGCTATATTTCGAAGTTTTTTGGGTATTTTCCGAAACAGTCACTGAGCCTGAACCCAAGACAAAATCTTGTGTCTGCATCGGAGGAATATAACCCGAAATAGCCTTCAGCGGAGCACCCCACATACCCGGCAACATATAGAGAGCAAATGTAAACGATGCGATAGCCAACAACAGACGAGTAACTGTGATGTGCTTAACATCGCTGTCGTGTGCAAATTTGAGTTTACCCAACAGGTAGCAACCCAACAGAACGAAGATTACGATCCAGATAGCGACGTAGATTTCGCGGTCGAGAATACCCCAGTGGTATGCCTGGTCAGCAGCGCTGAGGAACTTCAGACCCAAAGCCAATTCGATGAAACCGAGCACAACTTTAACCACGTTCAACCAGCCACCAGACTTCGGCATCTCTTTGAGCAGAGAGGGCGAGAATGCAAAGATAGCAAACGGGATAGCAAACATACTTGAGAATGCGAACATCACAACGATAGGTTCCCACCATACACCGGCTCCGGTGCAGGCTTCAGTGATAACGCTACCCACAATCGGACCTGTACAAGAGAATGACACCAACACCAGAGTCAGAGCCATAAAGAATACGCCCTTAAGACCAGCCTTATCTGAATTTGCGTCAGATTTGTTCACCCACGAGCTCGGCAACACAAGTTCGAATGCGCCGAAGAACGAAGCCGCAAATACCATAAATACGAGGAAGAAGATAAGGTTAGGCAACCAGTGTGTAGCCAACCAGTTGAAGATTGCCGAAGTTGCAGCATCGCCACCAAACATCTGTGTAGCAGCTACGATAATTGCGATAGGCAATGTGTAGAGCACCACGATAAAGAGCCAGAAGAACATTGCATTGAGCTTACCTTGAGCCTTGCTCTTGTTGCTCTTCAAGAAGAATGATACGGTCATCGGAATCATCGGGAAGACGCAAGGTGTAGCCAATGCTGCGAATGCCCAAACGATTGCTGCAAGGATATTTCCCCACAACGAATTTTTCTTGGGTTCTGATGATTTGATTTCGGCCTGAGCAGATTCAGTTTCTGCCTCAAGACCAGCCATTTCGTCTTCATCATCTTCGCTTGCTTCGCTCACGCTGCCTTTGGGAGTCAATTCCAATTCACACTCAGCCGGAGGAAGACACGAACCATTGCCGCAAGCCTGCCACTCAATGGTCACCTTAATTTTGGTATCAGGATTGTCAGTCTTAACCTCCTGTGTAAAAGTAACAACGCCTTCATACTCGCCGATTTCCATTCCGAACGATTCGTCGAAGTGTTTTTTCGCCTCTTGTTCAGCCTTTACTGCGCCAACAAATTCCACCTCTTTGTTTTCACTGAATGTGAATTTTGTAATCGATACAGACGAACCTTCTTCATAAGGACCCATATCATAGATGTGGTAAGGCGATTCGATTTCGACCTTGAATGTAATCAAATAGCGGTTGTTTTCAATGTGCTTTGTTGAAGCCGACCATTTCACGGGTTCTGGCATTTGAGCCATTGCCGCGAATGACGACATCATAAATAACAGCAAAAATGCAAAAATTTTTTTCATTTTTCTTTTGGGTTTTTATTGATTTATTTAAAGTATTCCCTGAATTAGTTAGAGAACTCCCACGTTGCACCCTCGCGACCATCTTTCACTGTGATTCCCAACTCTTTGAGTCTGTCTCGGATAGCATCAGACGTAGCCCAATCTTTACGTTCCTTTGCGTGCTGACGCTCAGCAAGTACCATACCGATTACGCCATCGAGCAGCTCTTTGTTCGACTCGTTCTGTTGTTGATTCTGCAGACCGAGAATATCGCTCACCACGCAATCGACCTTTGCTCTCAGCAGTTCGAGATCTTGAGCCGAAATCTTCTCCTTACCCTCTTCCAGCGCAAAGAATGTCTTTGTCCACTCAAAAAGCGTAGAGATAACTATCGGAGTATTCAAATCGTTATCCATCGCAGTGTAAATGCTATTTTCAAATTCGGCAATATCAACAGTCGATTCTGCCGAAGGTTTCACACGTTGCAACACTGCAAGACCATTCATCAATCTGCTCAAACCCTTTTCCGACGCCTGTAACGCATCGTTTGTGAAATCGAGCGTGCTGCGGTAGTGTGCCTGCAACATAAAGAAACGGATTGTCATCGGCGAATAGGCCTGGTTCAGTTTTGGGTGGTTGCCCGTAAACATCTGTTCGAGAGTAATGAAATTACCCAACGATTTACCCATCTTCTTGCCGTCGATTGTAATCATATTGTTATGCACCCAATACTTCGCAGACTGATGACCCAGCGATGCGCAGCTCTGTGCAATTTCACATTCGTGATGCGGGAACATAAGGTCCATACCACCGCCGTGAATGTCGAACTGCTCGCCCAGATACTTCGCACTCATAGCCGAGCACTCCATATGCCAGCCCGGGACACCATCGCTCCAGGGCGACGGCCAGCGCATAATGT
>JAZOQL010000122.1:0-1882 GCA_045656065.1 Rikenellaceae bacterium
ATTGTGCATACCATTTGAGGGCAACGAAACCCTTGTTGGTAAAAAAGTAACAGAAGAACAGGTCGCAGAGATAAACAAAGCATATAAGTAACCAACACGGGAGGGGTAACACCCTCCCACTATAACACAAAAGAACGATGGCAGATTTCAAGAAAGGCGATATGCCGTATATGGTTCGCCGCGATACAACGGGCGAAATGAGAGTTAAGCAAGTGGAGGTTGTAGCCGACACGCAGAACGGGGTCAGTATGATTGCAACCCGTATCAAGGAGGGCAATACAAGCCGCGTGTTCTACGAAACGCGAAACGACCGCCGATTGTTCGCTGACCGAACCGATGCGTACAAGCGTGCTATTGAGTTGGTCGAAGCGGATTTGTTGGAGGTATTCAACCGCAAGGATTTTTTAACAAAGCAGCGAATAACGCTGATTAAAGAATTAGGCAGAGTATGAATTGGACGGACGAAATGATTGATTTCGTTTTTGCGCAGCGCAAGAACGGGAAGAAATACAGAGAGATTGTCGAGGGGTGGCCGAACGAGGAACGACCAACGGAAGCCGATTTGCGCAACCTTGTATGGCGGGCAACGCGACAGCAGAAGCGTGCAGAGGTTCACCCACTCACACCGACACGAATACTCCACAACAATGCGGAGGACATACGCAAGATGTTGGCTATTGGTGGGAGCGTTGCCGATATTGCACGCAAGTACGGGATAGAATACTCCACAACGTACACTTGGCTTTGGCGGCGCGGAATGTTGGGCGATTGCAAGCACCATTGGACGCAGGAAGATTGCGAATACATCGAACGGCTCGACAATATGGGTATCAACTTGGCGGGTATCTACCATATTTGGAAGTTGGAACGCAAGCAGACCCCGCCAACGCGCAAGGCCATACGTTCACGGCTGTATGCTATGCGCAGAGAGAAGAACGGCAAGAAAGAACAACCAAACAATTTCAAGAAATGACAATCACGGCAAATGGGGTGCTGTTCGACCCCGAGAAACATATCTACACGCGCGAGAGCGATGGCAAGGTATTGCGCGGGATAACGGGTATTATTCACGAATATATCTGCCCGCGCAAGTACGATGGAATACCGCAGAGCGTTCTTGATGCAGCAGCGGCACGCGGCACGGCCATACACAACGCAGTCGAGCAAACGGCACTTGGTTTTTGGTGCAATACACCCGAAGCGTTTGCCTTTTGGGAGGATTTCGGGGCGGTGGCTTGGTTGGATAGTGAAACGCTCGTTACTGACGGGGAAGATTTCGCAAGTGCCATTGACTTGACGAGTATGGACGAGGGCGATGCAACCGCCTTTTGGGACATCAAAACAACATCGAAAATCGACCACAAATACCTTGTTTGGCAACTTTCCATCTATGCGTATATGTGGGAGAAGATGGGCAATGGCAAAGTCGGGTCACTCAATGCGCTATGGTGGAACAGGTGGAGCGGTCGGTGGAAGCGTTACGCATACAACCGAATAGATGCGGAGGTCGTTGCAGACCTTTTGCGACACGCTGCAAGCGGTATGCCGTGGGAATGTCCTATCAAAGAAACGGAATACACCTATAAACCGATTTTTGAGGACGGCAGAACGGCAAAACAGCGGCGAAATGTTAAAAAGTGTTAAAGAAAAGCACTTTTTTGGGCAAATGTTTTGAAATGTCGAGAAAATGCACTATCTTTGCAGTGTCTTTAATAAAGATGTTTTGCAAAACGCGCTTAAAACTGGGCGGTGGGGTAACACCATTTGAAGTGTTCGGCGCATTATAAAATGAACGGCTTGAAAGGAATTGTGTTCCCGTTGGTTTGAGTAAGACCAAGTAAAAAAAAGATTTGGTGACGCGATAACACCCAAAACACGGCTT
>JAZOQL010000123.1:0-7125 GCA_045656065.1 Rikenellaceae bacterium
CCATGTCGTTCTGTGAGCCAAGGAGTTGAAAAATGATGTTGTCTTCCTAAGACCGCTTGGCCTCCGACTTCCCAGGAAGAAGCCCTGAAGCGGGACCACAACAAGCTGGGCCGCGAGCTGGAATTCTTCACCACCGTGGAAGAAATCGGCCAGGGCCTGCCCATTCCGAGTTCTTCTCACAGACCATATCCATATGGCTCTGCAACACAACGGTCGGCAGAGATTCCATTCCCGGCGTTGCTGCTTTTCTGATTACGACATTTCCTATCGAGTCCTCTTTGTACTCGAGCGAGTGTTTTTTTGCAAACTCAACGAGCCAGCTACGAATTAATTCTTCGTGTTTTGATGGGCGCGGCACTTTTGTAATCTCTTCAAAAATAGACCAAACTGCCTTAGGTTCAAGATTTTCTATCATAGTTCAAAATTTTATTCCGAAAAAAACAACGTATTTTCACTGCGTAAAGTTAATGAATTATCGTTTGTTTCGCAAAATTTTTGTAACTTCGTAGGTTGAAACGAGAAAGATTGCAATGAAAAAATTTAGAATCGGTAACGGATATGATGTCCACAAATTGGTCGAAGGTCGAGATTTGGTCTTGGGCGGAGTAAAAATACCCTCAGATTTGGGCTGTTTGGCACACTCTGACGGAGATGTTCTGATTCACGCCTTGTGTGATGCTCTGCTCGGAGCATTGGCTCTGGGCGATATCGGAATGCACTTCCCCGATAACGACAACTCGTACAAGGGGATTGACAGCACATTACTGCTGGAACGGTGTATGCAGATGGTTATTCAGAGAGGTTACTCGGTTAGTAATGTAGATACGACCATAGCGTTGCAGAGCCCGAAACTCAGACCACACATCGACTCGATGCGCGAGAGATTGGCTGAGGTTATGAATATCCCTGTCGAAGATGTTTCGGTAAAGGCTACCACAACCGAGCGACTCGGCTTTGAAGGACGACGCGAAGGCGTATCGGCATACGCAACCGTTTTGCTGGTCGAAAAACAATAAATATCGTTTCAAGTGTGTTATTAGTTCAATTAAGAAAATTATAGGAGGCATAAAAATATGTTGATTAATCCGTTAATGAGGACTCGCAAACCGAGACAATTTGAGTACAAACCCCGACATTTCGATCCGGAACAGGAGGCTCGCGAGGCTCGCAAACGTGAAGTATTGGGCGCAGACTACCAAAAGGCCTACGAAAACTGCGACGAACAGGAGCACAAACCCGGTGAAACAATCAGACTGCGTCGCGGCATTATGGCTGAGCGTCAGCGTGCCGTACAACAAAAAAACAGGAGCAACATCACTCGATTGCTGATAGTTTTGATGTTACTCATATTGTTCATCTTGTGGCTATACAGCTAATGGGAAACAAGATTTTTCAACTGCCCGAGTCCATTGCCAATCAAATCAAAGCCGGCGAGGTGGTGATTAGACCCGCATCGGTGGTCAAAGAGTTGATGGAGAATGCAATAGATGCCGGAGCACGACATATTACCGTCAATTTCAGAAATGGAGGTATCGGATTTATTCAGGTCATAGATGATGGCTGTGGAATGAATCCCGATGACGCTGTGCGCGCATTTGACCGACACGCTACGTCAAAAATCAAGTCTGCAGAAGATTTGTACACTCTCCGTACATTCGGCTTCAGAGGCGAAGCGCTGGCGTCGATTGCTGCCGTAGCCGAAGTTGAGCTAAAGACTGCATCTGCGGAGTGTGAGTGTGCTACGGCAGTGACAATTCACGGCGGCGAGATTATCTCTGTCGAGTCTGTGACCCACTCTGCGGGCAGCCAATTCGTAGTAAAAAACCTTTTCTACAACACCCCTGCACGCAGAAAATTCCTCAAATCGGAAAAGAACGAAGGCGACCATATCATTCGTGAATTCCAAAAAATCGCACTGTGTAATCCCGATATTGAATTCACACTCTATCAGAACGACGTGCTGAAATATACGCTCCAGACGGGCAACCTTCGTCAACGAATTGTCCAGACTATGGGCAATGCGATGAGACGAATACTGATGGACGTCAGTGTCGAAACCTCGATAGTGAAGATTTACGGCTTTGTATGTTCGCCTCGAAAGGCCAAAAAGGAGAATAACGACCAATATATGTTCGTAAACGGTCGCTACTTCCGCAGCCCCTATCTGCACAAGGCAATAACAAAGGCATACGAAAATATCATTAATGCACAACTCTCGCCAGGTTATTTTATCTATATGGATATCGACCCTGCGCGAATTGATGTCAACGTACACCCTCAAAAAACAGAGGTGAAATTTGAAGACGAATCGGCTGTATGGCAGATTCTGAATGCTGCGGTGCGCGAATCGCTGGCAAAGATGGGCGGAATCGGCATAATGGACCTCGACATCGAAGACCCCATTGAAATACCCGTTTATGACCCGAATAACAATAGTCAGGTCAGCGAACCTCTCGACTTTATGAATCCAAACTTCAATCCGTTTGAAGATGAAGGCTTCAAAAGTCCTGCTGCAAGCAGAGTCGATTCGCCACAGCCTCGCTATAACATAACAGCAAAACAACGCACCGATAATTGGGAGAGACTCTATGACGATTTCGAAAGTGGCGAGAAAGCCACCCTCTTTACGCCTGAAGAGGTGCAGCACGACAGCATCTGGCAACAGATAGAATTCGAAGAGTCGGAATCGACCTCACAACAGAAGTTGGCATTAGATGAGCGCTCGGAGAGGATTGACTACATCAGAATAGGCAACAACTACGCAGCAGTCTCGACTGATGACGGAATGGCAGTTATCGACCTTAACCGAGCATATCAACATATTGTCTATACTCGCATTCTGAATTCCATCGGCAACGGGTCGGCTGCTATTCAGCGTCAGATTCTGACCGAGCCAATTCAACTTACAGCCAACGAATATGATGCACTGAAGTGGCTGAATGACCAGCTGACAGATGCCGGTTTTGATATCGAATTTGAGGAGGACCACTACATATCGGTGCTCGGAGTACCCGCCGACCTGCAACAAAACCAAATCAGAGATGTGCTGAACGAAATGCTCGAGAATGCAGAATCACTCGACCAGATACCCCAGACTCACCGTCGGGAGTTGATTGCAAAGGCCATAAGCCGAAATGCTGTAAAAAATCGCTCAGGATACTCACCGGCGGATATTCAAAATATAATTTCTGAAATACTCTCGGATAAGGGCAACTTCTACACCCCAGACGGATTGCAGATAATGTGGCTCATTGGAGAAAAAGAGATAAGTAAACAATTTAAAAACAAGTAAACTATGTTCGGACGATATACCCCACCCGCAGTTAAAAATATAATCATAATAAACTGTCTGGTCTTTTTGGCTCAGAAGGTGTTGCCTCACGGACTCGGGGATATGATTACAGGCTATGGTGCCCTCTACTTTTGGGATAATCCACATTTTCATTACTACCAGTACATCACAAGTATGTTCTTGCACGACAGCATAACACACCTGTTCTTCAATATGTTTATGCTGTGGATGTTCGGCAGAATACTCGAGTATGAAATAGGCAGCAAACGATTTGTGCTGTACTATCTGCTCTGCGGCGTGGGAGCATCGTTGTTCTTTATGTGCGTGAATTGGATAGACTACAATCCGATGGTAGCCCTGATTGGCGCATCAGGCGCAATCTACGGCATACTTATGGCATTTGCTGTTATGCACCCAAACGAACGTATTGCATTGATGTTCTTCCCCGTACCTGTAAAGGCTAAATACTTTGTACTGGGTATGATTGGACTTGAATTCCTGTTGGGCGTGATGCAGACAGGCAGTCCCGTTGCGCACCTGGCTCACGTAGGCGGAATGTTGTTTGGCTACGCACTGTTGAAATATTGGAAATTAAAACGAAAAATCCACTACTAACAATGGGGCTTAGAGGTCTGTTTCTGACACTACTGAAATTTATCGGCATTCTACTGACGATTGTCTCGGCCATAGCGCTGTTAATCACACTCGTTTCAGGCAACATATCGCCTGTGGGAGTGCCCCAATTATCACTATTGACACTGTGCGCTCCGATAATCTATCTTGTCAATGTCACGGCAATGCTCATCTGGATTATTCTGTGGAAAAAGTGGGCATTCGTACCTATGGTTGCGCTACTGCTGGGAGTCGGCGCTGCAGGCAAACTGCTGCAACCAGACCTTAAAAAAGATTACAATAACGGTCCCAAAGGCTCGGCAATGCTCAAGGTTATGACCTACAATGTCGAGGGCTTTACACACAATTGTCGAGGTCTGCAAAACCAGCTCGACTCAATCACAGCTCTGTTCATTGACAAAAATCCAGATATAATCTGCATTCAGGAGTTCCGCACTCTGCCCAACGCAACGCAAAGCCACATCGACTCGCTGATGAGTTCGTGGCCATACAAAAAAATCTATCGCTTTGACAAACGTGGGTATGCTCCGGCCATTGCCATTTACAGCAAAAAACGAATACTGAAATCGGAATACATACGCCTGAATGAAAAACTTGGACACGGAGCCGTATGGTGTGATATACTGATTGAGAAGGGCGACACACTGAGAGTATTTTCGACGCACTTGCAGAGTACACAAATTTCAAACACCGACATAACATTTTTGACCGAAGAACCGTTTTCAGAGATAGGAGATACATCGGTAAAACAAAAACGAATGGAGACAATAATGTCAAAACTTGTGAAAAATTCTGCAATCAGAGCCTCACACGCAGACTCGCTCAAAACGGTTCTTGAGAGTTGCTCACATCGTATAATGTTGTGCGGCGACTTCAACGACACGCCGATGTCATACACCTATAACACATTGCGTGGCAATTTAGATGATGCCTTCATATTGGCTGGGTCGGGATTCAGACGCACATTCAGACGACTCTATGGTATGATGTGCATCGACTATATTCTGCACTCACACGATATGATTCCGACAAGATATGAAATCATTGATGTCGATTTCAGCGATCACCTGCCTCAGATTGCCGAGGTCGAACTACTGACAAAATAAATCAACTAAACAAATAACTTTAATCTACTTTTATGAAAAAATTCATTTTGATGCTCGCAGCGGCTATGCTGTCATTCACAACTTTTGCACAAGAGAAAACTACCTACGACGAGACCTATCTTCCCGCAAAGTACGTAACCGACAAGGCTAAACCTACGCTGGTTATGATTACTGCAAGCTGGTGCGGACCCTGCCGCCAGATGAAAACTGTCATTATGAAGGAGGAAGATGTGGCTGAATTGCTGAAGAAATTCAACGTAGTTTATCTCGACCGCGACACAAAAGAGTTGCAAAGCGTTATCGAGAAATTCAAGGCAGCAGGCTACCCTGGCAGAATTCCGTTCTTCACAGTTTTGGATACCAAAGGTGCAGTTGTCGACACTCAGCTCGGCTCGTCAGACAAGCAGAAATTCACAACACTGCTGAACAAAGCATTTGCAAAAGAGGCGAATAAATAACCTTTGAGTGCAAAAACAGAAAAGCCTGTCGATGATTTTCGACAGGCTTTTTTCATTTGTTAATCACTACCCTATTTGCCAATCAACTCGACACTGCGACGAATGAAATTGGTCAGGTCCTCGCCCTTGAGCATTCCGTTAGACAACAGCGCAAGGTCGATGATTTGTTTCACGAGTTTGCTCTGCAAGCCGATTGCTCGGATTTTCTCATTCTTATCGTTTTGCAGTTTTCTGAGTTTCTCTTCAGCATCGTCAAACTCCCGACGAACCTCTTCCGAAGCCTTGTCTGCATCAGTGCCAATCTTTTCCTGTGCAGCAGCAACTTCGCTCTGAGCCGCGCTAATCTTCTGATTCATACGTTTCAGCGAGTCGCCAAGTTCCTTTTCGGTCGATGACAGAGCCTCGAGCACAAGCGGGTGGTTACCATTAATCACCACATTATAGTTGTCTGGCATTGCTCCGTAGAACGACATTCCGCCGCTCATTTGCGACATATCTTTCATTCTGCGCATAAACTCATTGCGAGTAATCACAACAGGCACATCATTAGGCGACATAGCCTCGAATGTTACGGTATAATCGACCTTCTCTTCGCTGGGCAGTTGTGCCTCGAACAGAGGTCTGAGCGTATCCTGCTGCACAGAGCTGAGCGCCATACTCGACGAGTCGCCCTTAACAATCAGTTTATCAACAATATCCGAGTCTACGCGCACAAAGCGAGTGTTCTGATTTTTGCTCTCAAACCAACTGATGAAGTGTTGGTCGAGCTGTCCGTCCATAACCAGCACATCGTAACCACGCTCGCAAGCAGCAGCTACGAATGAGTGTTGCGCCTGCGGGTCGTTGGTGTAGAGGTAAATCAAATCGCCATTCTTGTCGGTTTGCGACTCTTTAACCGATGTTTCATATTCGGGCAATGTGAAATATTTACCCTCGATGTTCTTTATCAGGGTGAAATCCGTAGCCTTTTCTGCAAATTTCTGGTCGGTTACGATTCCATACTCGATAAACACCTTCAGGTCGTCCCACTTGTTTTCGAACTCGTCACGTTTGGCAGTGAAAATTTCGTTGAGACGGTCTGCTACTTTGCGAGTCACATAGCTCGAAATCTTCTTGACATTCGAGTCGCTCTGCAAGTAGCTGCGCGAAACATTCAGCGGAATATCCGGCGAGTCAATCACCCCGTGTAACAGAGTCAGGAACTCGGGCACGATACCCTCTACCGAATCGGTCACAAACACCTGATTTTGATAGAGTTGAATCTTATTTCGTTGCAGGTCGATATTGCTTCTGATTTTCGGGAAATAGAGCACACCTGTCAGATTGAACGGATAGTCGATGTTCAGGTGGATATTAAACAGCGGATTCTCGCCCAACGGATACAATTCGTGATAGAAATCAAGGTACTCCTTATCGGTCAAATCGCCCGGACGCTTAATCCACAACGGCTCGGTATTATTGATAATCAAGTCTTTATCCGTATCTTCATACTTTCCGTCTTTCCACTGACGCTCCTTACCGAAAGCAATAGGTACAGGCAGGAACTTGCAATATTTCTCAAGCAGTTGTTTGATTCTTGCCGAGTCAGCAAATTCCGCAGAATCCTCTGACAGATAGAGAATTATATCCGTACCGC
>JAZOQL010000124.1:0-2786 GCA_045656065.1 Rikenellaceae bacterium
ATGTGTGCCATAATGCCGATATTACGCGTATATTTCAGATCTCTTGCCATATTAACGTGTCTATAACATTAAAATCTGAAATGTGCGAATGCTTTGTTTGCATCAGCCATTCTGTGCATTTCTTCTTTGCGTTTGAATGCACCACCCTCTTCGTTAAATGCTGCTTGAATTTCAGCTGCAAGTTTTTCTGCCATAGAGTGGCCCGGACGCTTACGAGCAAACAAAATCATATTTTTCATACTCAATGAAACTTTGCGTTCAGGTCTCACTTCTGTTGGAACCTGGAATGTCGCACCACCAACACGGCGTGATTTAACTTCAACTTGTGGTGTTACGTTTTCCAATGCTTTTCTCCAGATATCCAATGGAGCCTTATCTGCATCTTTCATCTTTTCGCCCACGATGTCAATTGCATCATAGAAAATTTCGTAGGCAATACTCTTCTTGCCGTCCAACATCAGATTGTTCACGAATCTGGTTACAGATACATCTCCGTACTTGGGATCGGGAAGTAGAATTCGCTTTTTAGGCTTCGCTTTTCTCATTTCTTTTCGTTGTTAAGAGTTTTACTTTTTAGCACCTTTAGCCGCTTTAGGACGTTTTGTTCCGTACTTCGAGCGACGTTGGTTACGTCCATCTACGCCGGCTGCGTCAAGCGCACCGCGAACCAAGTGATAACGTACACCTGGGAGGTCTTTTACACGACCACCGCGTACCATCACGATTGAGTGTTCTTGAAGGTTGTGGCCTTCGCCCGGAATGTAGGCATTGACCTCCTTCGAGTTTGTAAGTCTTACACGGGCAACTTTACGCATTGCCGAGTTAGGCTTCTTAGGCGTTGTTGTGTATACACGCACACAAACGCCACGGCGCTGAGGACACGCGTCCAATGCCGGTGATTTACTTTTGCATCCCGGTACCTGACGGCCATTGCGCACTAATTGTTGAATAGTAGGCATTTTGCTTTGCTTTTGTTAGTTAAAATTCAAGTTTTAGGTAAACACACTTTACACAAAATCGAGGTGCAAAGTTATTCATTCTTTCTCAAACCAACAAATTTTTTTTCATTTTTTATATTTTTTCTGCAAGGCTCACTGAGCCAACACCCCTGTCGGGTGGAAAAAATTGCCCATTATATGAGTTTTTTTTTCAATTCGGAATGATTTTTTTTGTTAAAATCAAATGTAGATGTACCTTTGCACCTTGAATACTATTATAAGAATGCGACAAATGAAAGTTGTGAATCACGTGGCTCAGGTGCGTCAAGAACTCGCTCAAGCGAGCGGAGTTGTTGGCTTAGTGCCTACTATGGGGGCTCTGCACGCAGGACACCGCTCGCTGGTTGAACGCGCTCGGAAAGAGTGCGACGTTGTTGTTGTCAGTGTTTTTGTAAACCCCACACAATTCAATGACCCCAAAGATTTGGAAAAATATCCCAGAACTCCGCAAAAGGACATCGAACTGCTCGAAGCTGCCGGTGCCGATATTGTGTTTATGCCCGGAGTAGAGGATATTTATCCAGAAAAAGATAATCGTATATTTGATTTCGGCTCGATTGCCGAGGTGATGGAGGGTGCTGCCCGTCCGGGACACTTCAATGGCGTGGGTCAGGTGGTTTCGAGATTGTTCGAAATTGCTACTCCGCACAAGGCTTATTTCGGAGAAAAGGACTACCAACAACTTGCAATTATCCGAAAATTGGTGAAAATTTGTGGTTTCGACATCGAAATCGTAGGTTGTCCTATCGTGCGCGAAGAGGACGGTTTGGCAATGAGTTCGCGCAATATGCTGCTCACAAAAGAGCAACGTGCTGCTGCGCCTAAAATCTACGCCGCGCTGGAAAAAGCTGCGCAGATGGGTCGCCAAAAGAGCATCGCCGAAATCAGACAATTCGTTGTTGACACCATCAACTCTGACCCCGAACTCGAAGTGGAATACTTCACAACAGCCGATGCCGAATCACTTGAAGATGTTCTTCAATGGAGGGATAACCAAGCTGTTCGTGGATTTGTAGTCGTACACGCAGGAAACGTTAGATTAATAGACAATATTGAATTGGCATAAAACTACTAAACTGAACACAGATGCAAATTGAGGTTTTAAAATCAAAGATACACCGAGTAGCTATTACCGAGGCCAATTTGAATTACGTTGGCAGCATAACCATTGATGAAGAGTTGCTCGAGGCTGCGAATCTTATCGCAGGCGAAAAGGTGCAAGTCGTGGACATTAACAATGGCGAACGACTCGAAACATATATAATTAAAGGTGAACGTGGCAGCGGTTGTGTTTGTCTGAATGGCGCAGCTGCACGCAAAGTTGCCGTAGGAGACTTAATAATCATCATCTCCTATGCACTGATGGATTTCGAAGAGGCCAAAAACTTTAAACCAAGCATCATCTTCCCCGATAGCAGAACTAATCGCCTGATTAAATAATGACTGTCAAAGAGAGATACGCTGGCGTAATAGAATGGTTTGAGCAGAATATGGCTCAGGCTGAAACCGAATTAAATTATCGTAACGGCTACGAATTGCTCGTGGCCGTTATTCTTTCTGCTCAATGCACCGACAAGCGGGTGAATATCGTCACTCCGACACTCTTCGAACGCTACCCTACTCCGCAAGATATGGCTGAGAGTTCGGTCGAGGAGATTTATTCATTCATCAAGAGCATATCATATCCAAACAATAAGGCAAAGAATTTGTGGGCAATGGCTCGCAAACTTGTCGACGAGTTCGGCGGAGAGCTGCCCCGAGATTTGGAACAGCTGCAGGAGCTGGCCG
>JAZOQL010000125.1:0-2751 GCA_045656065.1 Rikenellaceae bacterium
AAGGCTCATCCCGATATGCCGAAAGGCAAATATAACCGCATCAATTACATCAAGGGCGTTCTTATGGATGACCCTGAAATCGAGAAAGCGGTCACGAAGATGGTCGATGCGAAAGACCCTGATGCGGTATTCGAGGCATACGCAGAGGTTCTGCTCGCACTCAATAAAAACAATCCGAAGACAGGATTCGATGTTATTCAGGAGATGCGTTATCTGAATATGCTCGGCAACCCGAAGACACATATCAGGAACGTGTTCGGCTCATCGTTCTTTGCGCCAATCAGGCAAACCTCGAATATGCTCCGCTCCGCGATGGAACAGCCGATTTCAAAATGGGCATCCAAGCAAGCGGGAACTAAACTTGAGGTAACAAGGCACGGCGGATTGTCGCCGATAGCGGTCAAAGAAGCGTGGGCTAAAAACCCTACGACCGAAGCAGGCAAGGCGGCGCAAGAAGCGTTCAACCGTGTCAAGGCAGACCTGCTTGGTACGGCGAAGTACGATACGACGATGTACAAGGGCAGAGGCAAGACCCTTGCGGGCAAAGTCGTTGACGCTTTGTCGGACTTCAACTCAAGTCTTCTGCAAGGCGAGGACGACTTCTTCAAGAGCAGGGCGTTCAAGGAGAACTACATAAAGTCCTATAACCGCTATCTGAAAGACGGCAAGCCGATAACAGACAAGGTGAGGGCGAAGATTGAGCAAGAGGCGATGGAAGAAGCGCGAATCGCTACGTTCAACGAATATAGCAAATTCGCGAGTTGGCTCAACAGCATCACGAGCAAGGCGAACGATGCGAACGCAAGTACGTTAGCGCGTTGGGGCGGCAGAGGCGTAAACGCGATTATGCCGTTTACAAAAGTCCCTGCCAACCTGATGAAGCAGTCGATGAACTACTCGCCTATAGGATTGGCAAAAGGCGTTGCGGGCATAAAGGATGCGGCAAAGCGCGGCGATGCTCAAGCGCTTAACAGAGCAATTGACGAACTCGCATCGGGTATGACTGGCTCTGCCATATTCGGGCTTGGTATGCTTCTCGGCAAGACGACCGATATGTTCACGACCAACGCAGGCAAGAACGACCCTGCATCGAAGTTCAAGAAAGATAGGGGAATGCAGAATTACTCTATCACGTTCAAAGACCCCGAAACGGGCAAAGGGCATTCTTATACCCTTGACTGGCTTGTGCCGACATCGGCGACATTCTTCTCTGGCGTTGAGATGGCAAACCAGCTGAAACGTGGTGACATTGGACTCGGCTTCTTAACTGACTGGTCAACGGTTATGTCAAGACTTGCAGAGCCAGTAATGGAAACCTCAATGTTGTCGGGACTTCACGGTATGCTTGAAACAATGAGGAATGGGTCTGACGATGACGACACTAAAGGCGCGATTCAAGTCCTGATGCGCGAAACCGTCCAGAGTTATATGAACTCTCTGATACCGACCTTTGCGGGGCAAGCGTCAAGAACTGCGTATAAGTCAGATATGCAGATAACGGGCGACACCGATTGGGAGTATTGGAAAAACCAAGCCAAGTCAAAAGCGGGGCTTGCAAACACGAACCTATTCGGCGATGCGCTTGGCGCAGACACGGATGCCTACGGAAACGTAAAGGGCGAAAAGAAAAGCACGGAAGATTATATCAAGGCAGGGCTGAAGAACTTCCTATCGCCTGCCAATATTCAGAAAGTAGACTTCTCAAAAGTCGATAACGAAAAACTTGCTGAATATGAGCGCAGAGTAAAGGACGGTGAAGACCCTAACGACCTTGCATATCTGTTCCCGAAAAAACAGTACAAGAAACAGTTCGACATCGGCGATGAAAAAATCAAGCTGTCGAACAAAGATTTATCGGCATACAACCAAGCCAAGACCACGGGCGGCGAAGAGGGTATGCGCTATATCCTTGAGAACATAATGTTCAACCGACCAGTCGTCGGGGCTGACGGCAAGAAAGTTCCAAGCGATGACGCATACACAAAAGAGCAGAAAGCCAAGCTGATGGAGCAGTTCAAAGGCAAGAGTATGCGCGAAGTCGAAGAGTGGCTGTATGAGCAACCACAATTCAAGAACGCCACCGATGCCGAGAGAAAGAAAGCCATCAACGGGCTGTGGACTCTTTCGGGGCAGGGCAAGTCAAACGCTTCGCAGAGAGTCGGCGAGCAGGCTGTCTATGAGCGTCAGGGCAAGGATGTCAACGAGTACAACTTCAAGAACGAACTGTCCGAGAAGAAGCGCGAGAACCTTCAGCCTCTTATCGACAAGGGCGTTGTGACCTATGAAGAAGCCGTTGATTTCGCAAGGAACGCGGGCAAGACATACTACTACGAAAACGACGAGGGCGGTACTGCGCAGACATACTTCAATAAGGCGCAGATGCTTGAATACCTTGAGGCTAAAGGCTATTCGCACGAGAAAGCCGAAGCGCTCTTCAATGCGTTCAAGGCATCAAACGCCAAGCCGTATGGCGCTCCGTCGTACAGACGCGGTTATGGTCGCAGAGGTTACGGACGCTACCACAGACGCGGTGGCGGTGGTTCAAAGGTCAAAGTCCCTGCGGCAAAGGCTTCGGCATTCAAGGCGAAATCTTCGGCATCAAGCGTAAAGACGTTCAAGCCGAAGACCACATCAGCGTCAACTGCTCTGCGTGCATCGAGTGCGAAGACAAAATCCTCAAACGGAGCGAAAGCGCTTGCGGCATCGCTGAAAGCAATACAAGACACCGAGGAAAAAGTAAAAGCAAAACCA
>JAZOQL010000126.1:0-5067 GCA_045656065.1 Rikenellaceae bacterium
GAAAAAAGTTCCGAGTTGCTCGGGACTTTTTTTGTTTTCTTTGAGGTAAACCTCCAAGATACTTTCGCTCGTTTTGAAAAATATTCAAGTGAACTTGATATTTCTCACACGCTTATGCGTATCTTTGCAAATGGACAAAACTGCGAGACTATGGCACTCGATTGGAATGAAACAATGGACAATTTTACTCGGTATCTGACTCTGGAGAGAAATCTCTCGGATAATACCGTGCAATCATACCTGCACGACATTGCTTCATTTCGCGAGTTCGTAACAAGGGAATTTCCTCACAACTCCAGCCCCGATGAAATCACAGAACTGCACCTCGAACAATTCTTGTGCAACGTCTATGATAATGGGTTGAAGGCTACGTCTCAGGCGCGAATAATCAGCGGGCTCAAATCGTTTTTCAAATTTTTGCTCATCAAGGGGCGCATTCAGGTGTTGCCTACCGAGTATATTTCGCGACCAAAACAAGAACGCAATCTGCCCCAGGTCTTGAGCGTTGAAGAGGTCATAGCCATTATTGATGCCATAGACCTATCCGACCCGTTAGGACACAGAAATAGAGCCATAATAGAATTGATGTATGGTTGTGGATTGCGTGTCAGTGAGGCGATTACGCTGAAAACCTCAGACCTGTTTTTTAATGACGGATTTATCCGGGTAATAGGCAAGGGTGATAAGATGCGATTGGTGCCGGTCAATTCGACTACGGTGAAGATGGTGAACATCTATCTCGAACAGCGCCGAGCAATGCCCAATACCACAAACAGCGCAGTAATCTTCCTCAACCGCCTGGGCAAACCTCTGACTCGAATGATGATATTTACCATTATTCGCCGATATGCAGCATTGGCTGGAATAAAAAAACAGATAAGTCCGCATACGCTGCGCCACTCGTTTGCCACACACCTGCTGCAGAACGGAGCCGACATTCGCGTAATTCAAGAGTTGCTCGGCCATCAAAACATTTCGACTACGGAAATCTACACCCATCTGGACAAGCAGTCGCTGCACGAAACAATTGCAAAATACCACCCGATGGGCAGGTAACGGCATATAATTTGTATCAACGCTTTGCGGCAATAGTGCCGTAAAACTGTTTTAGAAGTACAAATTTATGATGCCTGTAAAAAAGACCACCTCGTGGCTGCCCGGAATTCTGAACGACTTTTTGGGTAACGAATGGATTGCAAAAGTTAATGCAACAGCCCCCGCAGTAAACATTATCGAATCAGCGAAAGAGTACCGTGTTGAGATTGCAGCTCCGGGTATTGCCAAAGGCGATTTCAAAATTACGGTTAATGACGACCACCAGCTGGTCGTATCTACCGAGATTAAGCAGCAAACAAAAGACGAACACGATGATAAACACGAAAAATATCTGCGCAGAGAGTTTTCTTATGCGCAATTTCAGCAAACGATGATTCTGCCCGAGAATATCGACAAAAATGCCATCTGCGCAAAACAAGAGAACGGTGTGCTGACAATCTGCATTCCGAAACTTGCTCAGCCCGTCGAAAGCAAAACTAAGGAAATCGAGGTCAAATAGCCAATCTGAAACATCTGCATTTTTAGCCCGTCTATCAATGGCGGGCTATTTTTTTTCGCTGAATTGGTTTTTCGCAAATTTGTAGTACCTTTGTAAAAAAAATATTACGATGGAACAGGAACTGAAAAAGGCTGTAGAGATATTGAAGCGTGGGGGGATAATTCTCTATCCAACGGATACGGTTTGGGGAATAGGCTGTGATGCTACGAATTATAGCGCAGTAGAAAAAATATACAAATTGAAACAGAGTCAGGATAAAACCTCAATGTTGATTCTGACCGACTCGCCACAAAACATTGCAAACTATGTCAGCCGCGTGCCATACGCAGCTCAACAACTTGTGGAGGTAGCAAACAAACCTCTCACTCTGGTGTTGGATAACGGCTATGGTGTGGCTGTGAATCTGTTGCCTAAAGAGGGAACTATCGGAATTCGCGCCGTGAATCACGACTTTTGTCAGCAGCTAATTCGTCTGTTGAAACGACCCTTGGTTTCAACTTCGGCGAACATTTCGGGTGAGGCTACGCCAAAGGATTTCGAGTCGATTTCAGAGGAAATAAAAAATGGAGTCGATATGGTTGTCTCTCCGAAGTTTCAGGGCAGATGCACAGGCAAACCCTCGTCAATTATCAGAGTATTCGAGGATAACGAAATTGTAATTATCAGAGCCTAAACTTATGATTTTCACCATAAAGATTCAGAAACGATTTGCAGATACCGATATGTTGGGACACGTCAATAATGTCAATCTGCAACACTACTTTGATTTGGGCAAGAGCGATATGTTTCGCCGTCTTATTGGCGGAGTCGAAGACCACACCTCCAATACATCGCTCATAATCAAGGCTACGCATAATGTTTATGAGAGTCCTGTGTTTATGGCTCAGGATACCGAGGTGACAACCCAGATTGAGAAAATCGGCAATACGAGCATCACGCTGTTGCAGACAATCCGAGATGCAGCGTCGGGTCTTGTCAATGCTACGAGCCACTGCACGATGGTGTGTTTCAATCCACAAAGCGGCGAGTCGCGTCCTGTGCCCGAACATTGGCGAGAACAATTCGAAAAAGAGATAGTAACCAATAATCCAAAATAAATATTTATGAAGAGTCTAAAATTGATGATAATAGCAGTCGGAATGATTATATCATCGGCTGCATCGGCACAAATACTTAATGATGAGTGGAGGGTTTGGAGTTCAAACCTTACCCGCAGCACTATGGGCGTTGACAACATCGACCAAATGTATGGTCTTAGTTATCGATTAAGCCTGGCAAAAATCAATATCGGCATCGACTTGGGTATGAGCAAGCGCGATAAAAATATGAATGGCTATGAAACCGATTGTACACGCTATATGGTTATGCCTGCCGTTGAAGTCGATTTTGTGAATTTAGGTATAATCAAGTTCTACCTGTCGGGCAACGCCGGTTATATGTGGAGCAAGTACAAATACTCGGAACAGACGTTGGACAACTCAACTAAAAAGGAGTTTGCATATCAAATCAGCCCGCTATGCGCCAAAGTCAAATTGGGACCCATCGGTGTATTTGCAGAGTGCGGATATGGACACAAAGGTCTGATTTCGGGTGGATTTTCGCTCAACTTCTAACCCTAACGCCACAAAGAAAAAAGCCTGTCTAATTGCAGACAGGCTTTTTTCATATTCGATTGACTATTTCACATTCAATTTCACATAGACATATTTGGATTTGTACTGCGCATCATAAGCCAAAACAAATATTAGTGTATTTTTTGTCACATCTGAAAGGTCGAGTTTTATTTTAGCCCTTCTTCCCGATACCTTTTGGTAATAATATTTATCCTGACCATTAACATATACCAAAACACGCTTGACATCTCTGTCTATTTTCAACTTCAGAGTGTGCGAATCGCCATCTTTAACAATCTGCTCAGGAGTTTTTAATTTAAGATTGTCATTCAAACCATCACCTACACCAAACATCAAAGATGATTTCAACACCTCGCCACTATCAGTAACTCCGGTGAATTCAACCCTTCCAGGGCCATATTCCTTAGCATACAAAGAGTAAATGTTTTCACTTGGGGTCTTTTGTGTGTCAACAACTCCACCTCTATTTGAGATGCTTGGCGCATTAAAGGCATTCATCTTGCTTTTATCCATTGGCTCAACTGTCAGGTTTTCAGCTTTCCATTTGATATCTTTCACACCTCGATGATAAACACTGACAACCGTATGCCCCAATAAGTTAGTCTGAACAAAACCTACCGGCTGAGTTTTCAAAAATGGTTTCTCGTCTTGGGCAGAAACGTTAAGAACCAACATTGATGCGAGTAAACACATCACAAACTGATTAAATCTTTTCATCACTTCAAATATTTAAGTTATTACACTATTCGTAAAGTCCTTCGCGACTGAGCAGATGGTCGAGGTTTGCTACGCCCAGAGTGATTACAGCAATTACCGTAGCTGCGTGCTTCTGATACTCGGGGATACTCTTGTTGTAAGTATCGCGTTCGCTGTGGTAGGTCTCGCGGTAGTTGTAGTCATAACCCTTGACATCACGCTCATCAAGCGGAATCACAGGCACACCCTCAATCTCGAATACCGACGCATCGGTGCCCCACAACTTCTTGGTCTGTTTGAAAGGCCCTACCTCTTTCACCTCGAACGGAAAATCGGGATTGATGTCATTTATAGGCTCGCAAATCTTGACGTAGTCCTTATACATCGCCTTTGGCACGCGAATGCCAACCGGAGGAAGCGGCCCGCCATCTCGATTGAACAGATTTGAAATATTCTTCAGTTTGTCCTTGTTCGCCTTAACCCAAGCCTGCGCACCCAACAATCCGAACTCCTCGCCCGCAAATGCGAAGAAGACCATCGAACGTTTAGGCTTTGCTCCCGACATTGCCACAAGTCGTGCAGCCTCAATGACCGATGTCATTCCGGCGCCGCAGTCAATCGCCCCCGTACCTACGTCGTATGCGTCCAAGTGGGCACTCGCCATCACATACTCATCGGGATACTTTGTTCCTCGGATTGTGCCTATCACGTTGTGGTATTTCACCGGCCCCATTCGGAAGTGGTTGCGGATTTCAAACTCCAGGAAGAAGGTGTGGCGCTCTTTGACCAGCTGTTTGATTTCGGCATATTGGTGCTCGTCTAATTTGATGTCGCACGCCTTTGGCAGATTGTCGAAAGTGAATGTCGGGTCTGTGAGCACCGTGCGGTCGAAATGAGCCTGCAACGGCACCTTAGCCGATTGAATAAAGCCCAATACCCCAGCCTCGCACATCTCTTTGTAAAACAGTGCGGGAACATCTGTAATCAACGGAATAGTCGGGTTATTTGTATTATTTTTTCTATTGTCGGCAGTGATTTGCTGGTTGAGTTTTCTGATGCTGTCGTTTTTCATCAGCGTCGCTCGTCTGATTGAGTCGCCTCGTGGCGAGCGGTCGATAGCAAAGCCGTTGCTCGTACCATTGGCCAGCACCCACGCACCCTTCAATCGGCTCTTCATCGAAT